>NZ_WLUG01000053.1:0-62498 GCF_009706505.1 Providencia sp. wls1922
GCATCAGGAACCGATAATCCGGCTAATAATTGAGCGGTAAGCTCAGCGCCGAATAGGTCTCCAGTGCCCTTTGGTGTGACAGGGTAACGTTTATGGCGAATAACGGCGACATCCTGTTTAGTCACACAAACCACTTCAATGCTTTCCTCATCAGGTTGGAAAGCGCTCGTAATGATGACCCACTGCGTGTGACCTTTGAGTAACGAACGCGCTGCACGGGTGGCATCGTCTAGATTGTTTATCTCTTGCCCGCTGAGTGTGGAAAGTTCAAATTTGTTCGGGATAATCCCTGTCGCGAGTGGAATGACTTCATGACGATAAACATCAGCTATCGCTGGAGGAATATAAAAGCCACTATCTTCATCTCCCATGACAGGGTCGACAATGACAGGCATTTTAGGGTGTTGCTCGCGCACAGAGCCAAGCCAATTTGCAAGGTCGTGAGCTTTATCTGGGGAACCTAAATAACCCGTCAAAATGGCTTTAATGCTGTTTAAACTGCCACGTTCAACAAAGCCTTGTAAATAGCCACGAAACCATTCACCGGGTAATTCTCCACCATAACAAGTGGCATAGTGGGGCGTGTTGCTTAGAATAACGGTGGGAACTGCAGCAACGCGTAATCCTTGTTTGGTCAATGCGGGGACAGCGATGCTATTACCCACACTGCCATAGACAACTTGTGATTGAATGGAGACGACATCATAAGGAAGCGGGGTGGCATCGGCGGCGTTTTGAAAGCTATTTGACGTTAGCGTAAAGGTATCCATGACTCTCTCTTATTTGGTGTTCGTTATTGCTATTTTCTAACGGATAACACGATAAGAAGCGTGTTGGCGTTAATTGTCAATCGTAACCGAAAAAATTCATATTGAATGGGATGTTAGCAGCATAAAAAAGGGTAAAAAAATTTTTTTTTTGCTCAGATCCTCTAAAAATAAATGCGAGGAAAATTACAGAATTATTCGCAAAATAGACGCTGGCACTGTATTGCTTAGCATATTAATGAATATTTATGCATAAATATGACGGATTCAAAAAGCGTTTGTATTCATTGACTTAATAATTTTGGCGTGGTAGAAATAGCTTGAAACTAACAATTATATGAGGGTTCGGAGTAACTTGGATGGATGTCCATCCGATGAAATGAATGAGATATCATGCTTAGCGTGACTAGCATAAAGATCAGTAAGTCCCAAAGAAGATCAACACACAAGCTTTTCCTTTCCGCTATTCTTTCCAGTGAGTATCACTGGTGTGGCGCATTATAGCGTCCTTCTAGATTATTCAATTCGCTGAATAAAATCAGCACTCTTTTATTTTTATTTGAATTTTAAACAGCTTAAAGCTTAGCCATTAAGCTAATTGCCTTTCTGTCTTGTTCAAAAAACAGGCTATGGCGAAGCTGTATCTAGAGGGATACTATAATGATTTATTGGATATTTTTAGCATTAGCTATCGTGACTGAGGTCATTGGTACGTTATCAATGAAACATGCCAGTGTAAGCGGTGATTTCACTGGTATGGCTGTGATGTATGTGATGATTGCGACTTCCTATATTTTACTGGCGGTTGCGGTAAAAAAAGTGGCACTGGGTGTTGCTTACGCTATGTGGGAAGGTGTTGGTGTTCTGCTAATTACGACGTTCAGCGTATTGTGGTTTGGAGAATCACTGTCACCAATGAAAGTTGGTGGATTAGTTTTCCTGATCACAGGTATTGCATTGATCAAATCAGGCACCAAAAAAGCGACTGTTAGCCAATCAGCTCAGAAAGTAAAACAAGCTGCAAAAAATGCGGTTGATTCCGCCAAAGCCCGAGCTTTAGTGACAAAGACCGCTAAATCGGAGGTGTAGTATGGCCAGTCAATTTGAATGGTGGCATGCGGCATTTTTGATCCTCGCAGTGGTACTGGAAATTCTTGCCAACGTATTTTTAAAAATGTCAGATGGTTTTAGACGTTATTGGTTAGGAATTTTGTCTCTCATCGCCGTATTAGGGGCATTTAGTGCACTGGCGCAGGCAGTGAAGGGAATTGAACTGTCAGTCGCTTATGCATTATGGGGAGCATTCGGTTTAATCGCCACAGTTGCTGCTGGCTGGATCCTGTTTAATCAACGCCTAAACTATAAAGGCTGGGGTGGGTTAGTCCTCTTACTTATCGGTATGGTGCTGATTAAAATGTCGTAACGGACAATACAATTCTTAAAGCTATTAGTGTTTATTCTACAATATAGTACTAATAGCTTTTCAATATATAATTACATCTAAAATTAATACTTTCAGTGAAGTAATATATTTAAAATATTGAACTAATTTTCATAGAATAATATATGGTTATTCATTCGTTAATGAAAATAATTTTATCTCTATTTATTTTTTGAATGGCCGCCATTAGGCAGCCTATGGGCAAGGTAACGCAACAATTAAAGGTTACCAAGGGCGTTTAAGTGTGGATTATAGCATCTCAATAGCTCAGTCTACTCAACTTTCTGATATATCTATTAATTATAAAGACACTAGCTGTAGTGGCTATTTTACAATTCAATCACGACGTCATTTCCAAAAATGAATTTACTACAGTATTCACTAGTTTTTGAGAAAAATTAGACTCTCTTTATTGTATTAATTCATTTTTATGAAAAAAAGCATAAAATCCTTCAGAGTAGAAAATTTATTTATATCTATTATATTTTAAATGGAATGACTGAAAAGGTATATTTATTTTTAAAAGTCAGCAATAAAGATAATGTTTACATTTTTATAATGAAGGTTGTTATGTTTTATATATTGCATGAGATTGGTTTTTATTTTATTTAATAAATATATTCATTTTTATGCTCATAGAAAGGAAATATCATGAATGATGTAATGATAGTAACTCCACACAGTAGTTTCCGCGATAGATTGATTTATGATGGAATGGCTTCTACAGAATATGGTAATATTTTATTAAGTGATGCAGTAAATATATACTGCATGAAGAAAGATATGATTTGCCCTGTGTGTGGTGAGGTTAATTGTGTCTATTTCAAAAGGCTGTGCGATGATTTACTAAAAAAGCCTAATGATAAAGAGCTTAAAAAAATAATGGTTAAAAGCCAAACGATAGGAGTTCCATTTACAAAGGTTTTTGATGAGTATCGTAATAAAGTTGAAAATCAACTCGCTGGTGCTCTTAAAAGAAATGGCATTGTTCCAACACTAAAGATTAGGCGAGAAATGTTTTCAAAGTATATGAATTTATTTGATATGCTGAATAGAAAGGTGGTAAATGGAAAGGAAATATACATTGATAAACATATTAAGAGTTCAATTTTTAGTAAGATTAATTCTAAAACATCTGCAGTCTTAACATATTTAAATACTTTAGATGCTACTAGAAATATTAAAAACTACCCTGAAATGATAGATGCTTTGAGAAAAAATGATTTCAATAGAGCTTCTAAAAGCTTTTACAAAATGATGCCTAAAGATTTAGAAAGTTATTTAGCATTAGATACTATTATTGATGAAGCAATAGCCAAAAGGCAAGTTGATGAGGAATTGAAGAAAATACAAGGTAAAGCCAAAGAGGAGATAATGAAATTACAAATAAATGAAGCTATTAAGACAGCATCAGAAATAATTTCAGATATTGGTGATAAAACATCTAAAATCATTGGGGATAAATACAAGGTTGCATCTGATAAAATAATTAATGAATTAAATGATTTTAAAGGCAAAAAAATTAAAAATTCAAGTGATGCGCTAAAAATATTAGAAAAAACAATAAATAATCCATATCTTAAAGTTCATAAGAAAGATCTTCCTGCCATTTCTCAGGCTATAAAATTTATAGATGGAAAAAAGCTATCGGAGAATTTATATAAACTAGGTAGCTCTTTTAAGCTTGCGGATAAATTTTTAAAATTTGAAAAAATAAAAAATAAGGTTGAAGAGGGGTTTGAAACGGAAAGTTGGAGACCTTTAGTTTTAGAAATTGAAGCTATGGTATTAGCAGGAGTTGCATCTCCTATTGTATTAGCATTTACATCAGCAAGCCTAAGCTTATTATTACCGATTACTATTTCAGCTACACTTTTATCTGTATCTGCTATCATATTAACTGCTGTGATTACCTCTTATATTGATGCTGATTTCGCTGATGCAATAAATAAAGAAATCATTCCGTAAGTATATTTTTAAATTTATAATTATGAATTGATTTATGTTTTATTTTTTATACTTAATAGGTAGAAATATAAATGCATTTACTGCAGCGCAAGTAATGGTAAAGATTGATATAAAGATGGCGTAATAATAGAGAAATGAAGTAAATTCAAAAGCGGAAATTGTTCGCAAATTTCTGTTTCCGTTTGATATGTTATAGTTTAAGAAGTAATTAATATAGGTGATCATAGAAATGATTAAAATTATACTAAAATAACCAAATATAGTTGTAATTATCCCTTTGTTATATAATTTAAAGTGTTCTTTTTTTATTTTTATAGAATTCCATATAACCAAATAGTATGGAATCGAAAATACAGGTGCGATTTTACAGTATAAAGCGGATAGATAGCTTTCATTTCGATAATAATCTGAATAAATCACAGGTATCTCATCTATCCAATTGCTAATACTGATTATTACTATGTTGGGTATCATGTGTAACCATATAGCAGAGAGAGGAACAGCTCCCAGTAATATGGTAATAATAAAAGCTAAACTTGAATTGATCTTAAAAGACATTTTAGAATTCCTACTTCACATGGTGTGATAATAATATTCATTCCTATTGTCATGTAAAGATTTATTATTTCCTACTGTGTAGAGGAATACAAATTTCATTTGAGATGAAAAAAGAAGATGGGCAAACAGTAAGGCACTAAATAATACATTTTTTTACTTTCAATAAATAAATCAAATAGATCTGTAAAATAGGAGCCAAAAATTAGCTACTATCGTCATGCTATGGTATGTAGTGAGACAGAAAAGAAGTAAGAGAAGTGAGAAAATAAAAGGTCAAAACATCACGTTAAAAAATAATGCCGCTCAATTCAAGTGACGGCATTAAGCTGATGTTCTTTTTCAAGTATCAATCAAGACTAATCAATCGCCGCAACGATTTTGATCTCAACTTTATATTCAGGCTTCATCAGAGCCGCTTGAACAGTGCAACGAACAGGTGCGCTACCCGCAACAACCCATGCATCCCACGCTTGGTTCATGCCAGCAAAATCCGCTTTATCTGCAAGGAAGATAGTCGCATCTAAAATTTTGCTTTTATCTGAACCCACTCGGCCTAACATGACATCAATAGCGGCTAAGGTATCTGCGGTTTGAATAATAATGTCGCCATCCAGTTTTTCTGGGACGCTAGTGTAATAGACCACGTTGTTGTGGATAACAGCTTCAGACCAACGGGTATCTGGGTCAATGCGTTCAATAGTCATAATTGTTCCTTATTATCAATGCTAACAAAGGATATCAGTTTGCTACTATGATGAAAATCAGTTCATTGATGAAACGATAATTAGCTCAGCAGCCATCTTGAACTCATGGTAAAGTGTGCTCATCAACAGTAAGCAATATAGGTTCGTAGTGTCTAACGACTTTTCAGCAGATGGCTTTCTAGCAAAAACAATTCCCGGTTTCCAACCTCGAGCTGCGCAGGTCACCATGTCTGACGCGGTTACTCAATCTATTGAGCAGCAGCATGTGCTGGTGGCTGAAGCGGGTACAGGAACAGGGAAAACCTACGCTTATCTCGTCCCTGCATTACGAAGTGGCAAAAAAGTGATTGTCTCTACAGGGTCGAAAGCACTACAAGACCAGCTTTATCACCGAGATCTACCTACGATTATCGATGCGATGAACTACACGGGTAAAACGGCGCTTCTAAAAGGGCGTTCAAATTATCTGTGTCTTGAAAGGTTAGATCAGCAATCCCTCGGTGGAGGTAGCCTTGAACCCGAGATCCTCTCAGCGGTTGTCAGATTACGCAGTTGGTCCATCGAATCAGAACTGGGGGATACCAGTACTTGCCATGATATTGCTGAAGATAGCCCCGTTTGGCCGTTAGTCACGAGTACCAACGATAACTGTTTAGGCAGTGATTGCCCCCGCTACCAAGAGTGCTTTGTACTCAAAGCGCGTCGTAAAGCCCTTGATGCAGATGTGGTGGTCGTTAACCACCATCTTTTTATGGCTGACAGAGTGGTGAAAGATACAGGTTTTGGGGAGTTGATCCCCCAAGCGGATGTGATGATTTTCGATGAAGCCCATCAAATCCCTGATATTGCAAGCCAATATTTTGGTCAGCAACTCAGTAGCCGGCAACTGTTAGATTTAGCTCGCGATATGATAATGACGTATCGTACAGAACTAAAAGACCAAGCTCAATTGCAAAAAAGTGCCGATCGACTGACGCAAAGCACACTGGATTTTCGCCTTAACTTAGGGGAAAACAGCTTTAGAGGGAATTTACGGGAATTACTGAAGTTATCCGAAGTTCAGCGAGCGTTAACGCTACTGGATGATGCACTGGAACTCTGTTATGAAGTCATCAAAACGTCATTAGGGCGTTCCCAAAGTTTGGATTCTATTTTTGAGCGCGTGACGATTTACCGCAACCGTCTTAACCGCTTAAAGGATGTCACCATACCGGGTTATAGTTACTGGTTTGAGAGCTACGGACGTCACTTTTTATTAGCCTTAACACCACTCACTGTCGCGGATAAATTCAGTGAAATGATTGCTAGTACGCCGGCTAGTTGGGTGTTCACGTCAGCAACCCTTTCTGTTAACGAAAAACTGAGCCACTTTACTGACCGCTTAGGTCTCAGCTCTGCGAAAACATTATTGCTCGCAAGCCCGTTTGATTATGAAAGCCAAACTTTGCTGTGTGTGCCTCGCTTTTTACCGGAGCCTAATCAACGGGGTAGCGCTCAAAAGCTTGCCAATATGTTACGCCCGTTAATTGAAAAAAACCGAGGTCGATGCTTCTTTTTATGTACCTCTCATTTAATGATGAGGGAATTAGCTGAAGAGTTTAAAGCGTCGCTGACATTGCCTGTGCTTATGCAGGGGGAAAGCAGTAAAAATAAATTGCTGGCACAGTTTATTGCGGCAGGAAATGCCGTTTTGGTCGCTACGAGCAGTTTCTGGGAAGGCGTTGATGTTCGGGGCGATGAACTGACCTGCGTGATCATCGATAAACTCCCGTTTACCGCGCCGGATGACCCGTTATTGCGTGCTCGTATTGAAGACTGTGAACTTCGAGGGGGAGACCCATTTACCGATGTTCAACTGCCCGATGCCGTCATCACATTAAAGCAAGGGGTGGGACGCTTGATCCGTGATACTAAAGATTACGGCGTGATTGTGATTTGTGACAATCGGCTCGTGACTCGCCCTTATGGAGAGGTGTTTTTGCGAAGCTTACCACCTTCGCCTCGTACGCGAGATCTGAATAAAGCGATTGAATTTTTGGCAACTAAGCGCGCGGAAGCGATTGAGAAACACTAATTTTATGCAATCCTGTGGGCGGTTTATGTTAAGATACCGCCCATCTTTCAGGTTGCCGTCATAAGGCGACAACAAAAAACCTAATATTTGCCGGAGTTTAGGCATGTCGAGTCGTATTCTAGCTGTTGATACAGCCACTGAAGCTTGTTCTGTTGCATTACTGTGCGACGGTGAAATTATTTCGCGTTTTGCAATCTCTCCTCGCGAACATACTCAAAAAGTATTACCGATGGTAGAAGAAGTATTAGCGCAAGCAGGCATTAAACTTAATCAATTAGATGCATTAGCATTTGGGCGTGGACCGGGTAGTTTTACTGGGGTTCGAATTGGTGTGGGCATTGCTCAAGGCTTAGCTCTGGGCGCCGATTTACCCATGATCGGTGTTTCCTCGCTGATGACGCTGGCACAAGGTGTATATCGAACAACGAATAGTTCCCGTGTGTTGGTGGCGATTGATGCTCGAATGTCCGAAATATATTGTGCGCAATATCAACGCGATGAGCAGGGTTTTTGGGTAGGTGAAGAAACTGAAGCTGTGATGCTTCCTGCTGATTTCAAATTAAAATTCACTGAATTAGAAGGGCAATGGAGTCATGCAGGAACGGGCTGGGCTGCTTATCCTGAATTATTAGAAGGCTTGTCCTTAAGTGACAGCCTAATCACGTTACCTGCAGCGCAAGATATGCTGCCAATTGCTGAGCAGCTGTGGTTAGCAGGTAAAGTGACTGCGGTTGAGAATGTCGAACCGACTTATTTGCGTAATGAAGTGACTTGGAAAAAATTACCGGGTCGCGAATAAATAGAATCAGCATGATTTTTGTCGAATGAAAAAATAGCTATCAGGGTAAAACCAATAGCTATTTTTTTAATCTAAGATATAGAATCGGTGTTTAATTGAGCTATTATTGAATAAATAAGCGTTAATAAAAATTGGATTGCACATATAATGTGATAAGGAATACCAGCAGTTTTAATACGTACTATCTCACTTTATAATGACTGCTAATTGGAGGTGGTAAATGAAAATTCAATTTAGCTACCGCTCGGCAATGAAAACTCTATTACTTGCGGGCATATTAGCGCTGGCAGGTTGTGTATCTATCCCTCAGTCTATTAAGGGATCAGTACCTAATCCTGCAGATAATCTTAAGTCGGTGCAAAATGCGCCGGAGATGTATATTGGTCAAGAAGCGCGTTTTGGCGGTAAAGTGTTATCTGTCTTTAATGAGCCGAAAAGAACGCGGATTGAGATAGCCGTCATGACGTTAAATAAATATGACGCTGCGCCTGAATTAAACTCCGCATCGCTTGGTCGAATCTACGCTTATATTAACGGGTTTGTTGAGCCAAACGATTTTAAAAACCGCTATATCACTGTTGTGGGTAACATAACTGGAGAACAAGCAGGGAAAATCGGAGAGGTACCTTATCAATATGTGACAATGAATGTCACAGGCTTCCAACGTTGGAGCATTGCACAAAGCGTGATGATGCCACCGCCTGCGGGTCCATGGGGGTACGGGTATTATGGCTCCCCATATTACTATAATCATCCTTGGGGATGGGGCTATGGGTATCCAGTGGGGCCGGCTCAAGTACAGACGTATTTAACGGAAGATTAAGCAATAGTATTATTCTGCTAAAAATCCTAGTTAAGCTAGGATTTTTTTTATAAAAAAACTGAGCATGAGTGGACTATTAATCGCTTAATTCTCCAAAAATTCCTGCCAGCAGTGTATAATTACAGGTTATAAGCAGACTAAAGTTCTGGTGAATTAATCATAAGTTGATAGGGCGGTATTGACCGCCTTATTTTTATCTCGAAGGAATGAAATTTATTTAGTGATATAGCTCTCAACCTTAACATTGTCTAATTTTCAAACTGGTACAATGAGTTAATAATTTGTTAAAGGGTTGTGTAAAATAATAACTCACTAAATTCAGGAGTAACATTTTGGAAAAAATCTGGCTAAAAAACTATCCTGCTGATGTACCTGAAGAAATAAGTCCTGATGACTTCGCGTCATTAGCAGAGTTACTTGAAAACGCCGTTTCTCAATATGCGGATCAGCCAGCGTTCATTAATATGGGCGCAGTGATGACCTACCGTAAACTTGAAGAGAGAAGCCGCGCATTTGCCGCATACCTACAAAATGGATTGGGTCTTAAAAAAGGTGACCGAGTTGCTTTAATGATGCCAAACTTGTTGCAGTATCCTATTGCACTGTTTGGGATCCTACGTGCGGGTATGGTAGCGGTTAATGTTAACCCACTGTATACCCCGCGAGAGTTAGAGCATCAGTTAAATGATAGCGGGGCGACAGCGATTGTCATCGTTTCTAACTTTGCACATACATTAGAAAAAATCGTTTTTAATACCAAAGTTAAACACGTTATTTTAACCCGCTTAGGGGATCAGCTACCGCGCCCGAAAGCCACAATTGTGGATTTTGTGGTGAAATATGTAAAACGGTTGGTTCCAAAATACAATTTGCCGGATGCCATTTCGTTTCGTCGCGCTATGCATCAAGGCTATCGAATGCAATATATCAAGCCGAATATTATTGGCGAAGATTTAGCATTCTTACAATATACCGGTGGTACGACTGGGGTAGCCAAAGGTGCGATGTTAACGCATCGTAATATGCTTGCGAATATCGCCCAAGCTAAAGCTGCGTATGGTCCTGTTTTACATTTTGGACATGAATATGTGGTAACGGCACTGCCGCTTTATCACGTCTTTGCGCTGACCGTAAACTGCTTATTGTTTATCAGTGTGGGTGGCGTGAATCTGCTTATCACCAACCCGCGAGATGTGCCAGATACGGTGAAACAATTATCCCGCTATCCATTTACCTCGATCACGGGTGTTAACACGCTCTTTAATGCATGGTTGCAAAACCCTGAGTTTCAGAAGCTTGATTTTTCCCGTTTAAGGCTGTCTGTTGGAGGCGGAATGCCTGTCCATAAAGCGGTTGCTCAGAAGTGGCAAGCGCTGACGGGGCGGCATTTACTCGAAGGTTATGGCTTAACGGAATGTTCGCCATTAGTTTCTGGTAACCCATATAATTTAACCGCTTATAGTGGTAGTATCGGGATACCTGTTCCATCAACCGATGTGAAGTTTTTAGATGATGATGGGCATGAAGTTCCTCATGGTACTCCTGGGGAAATGTGGGTAAAAGGCCCGCAGGTGATGAAAGGATATTGGAATCGTCCCGACTCGACCAGTGAAGTGCTTATCGATGGTTGGTTAGCGACTGGCGATATCGCAGAAATAGATGACGAAGGCTATATTCGTATTGTTGACCGCAAAAAAGATATGATTATTGTCTCTGGTTTTAATGTCTATCCGAATGAAATCGAAGATGTTATTTCCATGCATCCTGATGTTATCGAATGTGCTGCAATTGGGGTGCCAAGCGAAAGTACTGGGGAAGCGGTGAAGGTTTTTGTGGTTACCAAAAATTCAGCGCTGACCGCAGCAGATCTAAAAACATTCTGCCGCCGTTCGCTAACGGCGTATAAAGTCCCGAAAATTTTTGAGTTTCGTGATGAGTTGCCGAAATCTAACGTAGGAAAAATTCTACGAAAAGAATTACGAGCCGAAGAGCAGCAAGCACGAGAAAAATCACCGTCATAGCCAACTAGCTGGTGAATTAACAAAAGCAATGTGTGTAACGCCGGTTTTTACCGGCGTTACTGTGTCAGTCAGATACACTTAACCAAATTATAATAAAGAGAAACTTGTTTTGAATTACCGTTTAGTCACAACAGATAGCGAATTAGCCCAAGTCTGCCAAGAGGCCAGTGATGCGCCGTGGTTAGCATTAGATACTGAGTTTGTTCGCACTAGAACCTATTACCCACAGCTGGGCTTATTGCAGTTGTATGATGGAAAACAGGTTTCACTGATTGATCCGCTATTAATGACGGATTTTAGCCCATTTAAGGCGCTGTTAACCAATCCAAACCAATTGAAATTTTTACATGCAGGCAGTGAAGACTTAGAAGTGTTTATGCATGATTTTGGTTGTGTGCCAGAGCCGATGATAGATACCCAAATCGTAGCGGCATTTTTGGGTTATCCCATTTCTTGCGGCTTCGCTACGTTAGTGGCGGAACATTTGGGAGTTGAGTTAGATAAAAGTGAATCTCGAACAGACTGGCTCGCGCGTCCTTTAAGTTCGAAGCAGTGTGATTATGCAATGGCGGATGTACTTTATTTACTGCCGCTGGCTAAAATTTTGATGGAAAAAGTGACGGAAGCTGGCTATTTGGCCGATGCCCAAGACGAGTGTCAGCGTGTGGTTGCTCGCCGTCAAAAAACAGTTAAGCCTGAAAAAGCCTACTTAAATATCACGAATGCATGGCAATTACGCGATGAACAACTTGCTTGCTTACAGTTGTTGGCGGCATGGCGTTTGGATCAAGCCAAAGCGCGGGATATGGCGATCAATTTCGTGATTAAAGAAGAAAATCTGTGGAAAGTCGCACGTTATTTACCGAGCTCTTTAGGTGAGTTGGATGCCCTCGGTTTATCTGGGCAAGAAATTCGCTGTCATGGTCGCCGCTTGTTAAGTATTGTCGAAGACGCGAAGAAACTGGATGCCAGCCAGTATCCGGCGCCTGTTGCTAATATTACTGAACAGAGCCAATACAAAAGCATTTTTAAAGAGATCAAAGGGGTGGTGAAAGAAATCGCCGAGAATGAAAAATTCAACCCAGAGTTATTAGCATCTCGTCGACAAATTAACCAGTTATTAGCGGTACATTGGGGGCTAAAAGAGAAATCATGCCAGCCTGAACTGCTTGCTGGTTGGCGAGGTCGGTTACTGGAAGCGCCATTAACCCAATTACTTAGCCAAGCATAATTATGATAAAGGCACAAAATAGCGATGATTTTGTGCCTTTATCCCATTTTTAAAGTACTTTTTTCTTCGGTAATTTGTTACTCATATCAATAAGTTTTATTCTCATTCTGCCAATATTCAATATTTATTATTCTTTAAATAATGAAGATTATTATTTATCGCCAATCTAAAAATAATGTTTCTTTCTAATATTAATGCCTCACTTTAATGCATTTCAATTCTGTAATTACTCTTAAAAAATAGCCAATATAAATAAAAATCGAACTTAAAATAACCCATTACAGCGATGATTAACATTTGTATGGGGAGGGTTATTTTATAGTTTATTGAAAAATAAAAAGAAAAAATCATTCTAATACAATGATTTTTAATTGAATTATAAAATCTCCATTTGTAAATAAAACTCATTCTCATAAAATCATTTCCAGTTTGTGGGCCCGCAAATACGTCCAAGATCACAGAGCAAAAAGCATCATCTCCTTTTAATTTTTTATTTTCAAAATAAGGAAATTGAATATGAATAAAAGCACTAAATTTACATTAATTGCTATGTTGGTGGGGGTTTCTACTTGTGCGAGTGCGGTAACGGAATCTGCACAAAGCCAAACGTATGAAACAGAAAGGTCGGATGTAACAATTGGGGGAACACAAGGCGCTCATGGGCCATATGGTGGTTCTATAGGTGCTCCGGGTATTGGTCATCGTGATAAAGCTAATGGGAAAAAAATATCATTCTCGAGTTTAGCGAGAATTGTGATGCTCCCTAAAGAAGGTAATGTTTATATTGTCCCTGGAACTCCACAGCATGAAGTCGATATGGGAAAATTCCAATTTTCTAAAATCGCGGATGCAGAAGTTTATTATGGGGATTGGTCACAAACTGGAACGGAAGACGATGCTAAGCATACCGCTTTCTTCTCTGGCCAAGATGCAACAACAGCGGTACCAACCGAAGGTAAAGCCACTTACACCATTGCAGGAATTAACCAATATGATGGTGAGAAAAAGCTTCCAGGTAGTTTTGAGGCGAACTTTGGGGATAAAGATTATACTGGGTCATTACAAGGAACTGCACATAGTTATGATTTTAAAGGAAAAATAATGGATGGAGGTTCGTTTTCTGGGGATGCCATTGTTAAAAATCTCGAAAACACTCAGCAGAATACAGGTTTGAGTTATGGGCGCTTCTTTGGTGAGAATGCGGAACATGTTGGTGGTGTGTTGGTATTTAATGATAATCACAAACATGATACTGCCTTTGGTGGTAGCCAAACCGAAGAGTAATTTCTTTATTTAACACTCTTTGTTTAGCAATATGATTGTTATCAGGTAGGCAAAAGTTATTTTGCCTACCTGTATTTTTATGGGAAAAAAAAGGAAGACGGATGAAAAAAACAATCAGCAAGATTGAGGTATTAATTCTATTATTGTTTTCTGTAAATTCATTTTCTGAGCAAAGCTATGGCGGTCAACAATATGGGCAAAAACAATATGAACAAATAATCGGATTTTTAACTGAAATAAATAACACAAGAAATAATTCGTCAAATATAATTCCACTTAAAATAAACAAAAATGTCGACGACCTTGGTTTTATTCTTTATGATTTAGTCAATCGGCAGCAATTCCAAAAAATCGATGAAATATTGCCTGAATATCTAAATGATAAAAATCACGACAAAGGTATGGTGGATTATATTTCAGCAGAGAGGGCTTATTTTAATGGTGATTATCCATTAGCGCTAAAATTATATTTAAAAATAGTTAATGGAAACCCTAACTCAGTGTTTGCTGAAATGAAATTGGCTCATATCTATATAAAGAATAGTTATTATCGTGAAGCATTAGTTTTATACGGAAAAATAAAGAATAAATATCGAGTAGGTTTACCTGAAGAGCGAATAAAACAGATAGACAGTGAAATTACAGCATTAGAAAATCGAGCTAATTGGCAGGGAAATTTCAATGCGGATTTAAAGTATGACACAAACTATACCGAGGCTCACGGTAACAAGGAACAGCAATGTAATTCGATGTGGTGTATGCAAGGTAGCGAAATCAAATCCGGTTTGGTGTATGGCTTTTCAGGAAATGCCAATAAAGTCCTTTGGCAGAATCGAGGACATTCACTGTTGGCCAGCCTTGGTGGATACGTATGGGAATACCCACATCGCTCAGTAAAAAGGCGTTTTTCAAGTTATTCATCAGTAAGCTATCAGTATCTTTATGGGAATAAAAAGATCGCTTTTTCACCGATTGTAGATATTAATTGGCGAGGGCATTTGTTTGACCATTACAGTGTCGGCGCGAGCATTACAGGGGCATACTCCCCTAGTAATAAGCTTTATTTGCTATCCAATCTAACGTATAAAAATCAAGCTTTCTTTGGGAAACGAGTATCGCGATCAGGTTATGATATTAATTATAGTATAACGGCAATTTATTCGGTCAATCCACAATGGAGCTTATTTTCAAATTTATATGGTGGTAAAAACATTGAGCAATATAAAAGTGACAGTTATCAAGTGTCAGGGTTAACTGTGGGCTCAATCAATGTATTTAGCTCGAATAAGTTAGTCAATAAATTAACAAGTAGTAATCATAAGTTTTTTGATTTTGACAGTGCACTTAATACAAAGCGACACGATGAATCATGGGAGTTAAATAGCCAAATAACCCTATTAGGCCACACATTTTTATCATTAACACCAACACTGTATGTTAATTATAAATTCAATGATAGCAGTGCAAAAATAAGCTATTCCTATAATAAAAGCGAAGTGGGTTTAAATTTAAGTAAAACGTTTTAGTTCGTATTGAGATTTAATATGAAAGTAACAGCAGTGGTAGCAATGAAAATTGCCACAGGGTTAACGATGGGTGTCATTTCACTTTCGTCTTATGCCAGCTCAAGGGAACAGGTGGGCAATATACAAGTAAAAGACCAGACTGATACGATTAAAATACGGGATCAAAAGGGTGCTGATGACCAATATGATAAAGACGAATCAAATATCTATATCAGCAAAGAAGCGGTCGAGCGTTATAAAGGCACTAACCCCGCCGATATTTTGAATCATGGCATTGGTGTTTATAGCGGTGATGCACGTAATAGTGGGGCGTTAGACCCAAATATTCGAGGCATTCAAGGTCAAGGGCGTGTACCTGTTACGGTGGATGGTACGGAGCAAGCCATCACCGTGTGGCGTGGCTACAACGGAGCTAATAACCGAAACTATGTAGACCCCAATATGATCAGCAGTATCACCGTAGTAAAAAGCCCGATGTTAGATCGTGATATTCGTACCTCTATTGGTGGTGGCGTGGCAGTAAAAACCCTCAGCATTGATGATATTGTCCCATCAGATGAACGTTTTTCTGTCGATCTTAAACTTGAAACACGAACTAATTCAACAAAGCCTCGAATCAATCAATTACATCTTGGAAGCGATTATAGAGATAACCCTATGCTCATGGATAGTTTGCTTAATCACTATGATGACTCTCTGTCGTTAGTGAGGTTCCGAGACCCAGAGACAACGGTAGAGCCAGACCAACCAGGAAGTTCCAATTTCTTTAATTTAAAAGACAGTGCAATGCGAGTAGCACTGGGGTTACGGCAAGACAAATTTGACTTGTTATTTGCATATAGCCACCGAAACCAAGGTAACTATTTTGCGGGGCGTCATGGCGCAAACTATTTCCGAGAACCAATTATTCCTCGAGACAATAAATACTCAGAAAAAACGTTAGATCCTAATATCCCTTTTGTTGCCAATGTTTACTTGCCAACTAAAGAAGTAGGTAATACTTCCAGTAATATCGAAACTTTTCTGCAAAAAATGAATGTGCAGCTCTCTGAATCCCAGAGTGTCTCCTTCGGCTATGTGCATACCAAAAGCCATTATGGGGAAATTATGCCCTCGCAAATTCGCTTTCATGATTTGGCAGGGGAAATTCCCCAATGGCCGTTGGCAAATCTTAGTTTAGGCTCTCTCTATGTTAACTATGGATTTAAACCCAGCGACCAGCCGTTTTTTGATTTTCAGTTAAGTTATTGGCTAACAAAAATGGATTTAAATTCTAATACGGCGGGTGACTTGCCTAGGCAAGCGATGGAGTATGACTGGTATGTAAATGGTAATCGTAGAAATCCACATGTTAACGGGAAATTAGTAGATGGAATAAAACTGAGTCAACTCAATGATAGGCAAGGTATTTCCTTATCTAATAAGACCCAATTACTGCCTAGCTTTGATGTGACTTTCATTGGTAACTTTACAAATGAGAAAATTCACAGTCATGATGATATTTATGACCCTAACGCAGAAATACCTAAATACAGCTCATTTCGGGCTATCCCACGTGAAGGAAAGCGCCAAGAGTACAGTGGAGCAATTAGATTGGATTGGCGACCAACGGATTGGCTAAATGTCAATGCAGGTATTCAGTATCAAAATTATTGGTCGCGAGATTTATTAAGAGAACGCCGATTAAAAGTAAAAGATGAGTGCTTTGCTATGCATCAAATTGAGACAGCTATGAACTTTGAATACTCTCGGCCGTTAACGGAAGAGGAAGCGCGTAAAGTGAGAGAGTATGTGGATAACAAAGGACGTACTTTTGATGGTTACAATAAGACAGGGCTCTGGCCGGATAGTACCATTGGTGTTTCTAAAATTGAGTGGTTTGTCGCAGAAGCATTATCACTTCCTAAGTATTCCCTAAAAAAAGCCGAGCACTATTCTACAATCCATGAAGAGTATGAGGGATTTCGTATTACCGGATTCGACTATATCAAATGGCGGGTGGATGAAGATGGCAAACTCACTACAGAGAAAAACCCATTCTATAATGGGAAAATTGACCTATCAGAAGAAGTGATTGACCCGATTAGCCAGAAAAAAGTGAAAGCAATTATAGCCTATCGTGCTCCAAATAAAGAATGGGACTATATTTTAGTCAGTGAGAATGAAAAGTATAAAAAACCGGGTAAACGTATTAACTCAGCGTGGAGCCCATCACTGGGAGGTTCAATTTACCTTTCAGAAAATGATCGCGTTTTTGCTCGTTATGCTGAAACCGTTAGAATGCCAAGTATTTTTGAAGATACCATCGGTTTTTCTGGCGGAGGTAAAGTCACTATAGGGCATCACCCCTTTAAGCCAGAACGTAGCCATACTTTTGAAATCGGTTATGTACGTAATTTGCAAAGTTGGTTGAAAGCAGAAAATGCCGCCGATTTTAGAATCAATTACTACCATAATATTATCGATAATGCGTTTGATCGTGATGGTAATTTGGTTTTTGCGCAAATGGATCAGCACCGAACCGCCGGTTTAGAAGTGTTAGCCCGCTATGATAATGGGCGTTTCTTTGGCGATTTAGGGGTAGATTTCCGACTGAAAAATGAAGTTTGTGATGATGCTTCGATGGTTCTCTTAGACCCGTTGAACAAGTTCAAAGGGTCAATTTGTACTGAAGGTGGCTTTCCACTCGGTTATCTCCGAACCCAGTTGCAACCTAAATACAGTATCCATACTAATCTTGGTATGCGCTTCTTTAATGAAAGTTTGGAAGTTGGCGGGCGGGTGCGATATCACGCCAAAACAGAAAATAAAGATGAAGCACAGATGGCGAGCAAGTTTGGCCCTTCCTATTCACCTTTAAACAATAATCCGATGAGTTGGAATGCGGTATTTGTCACGGATGCCTATGTCACTTATCAAGTGAATAAGAACCTGTTAGTGGAATTGTTAGCCTCTAACGTATTAAACGAATATTACATTGACCCGCTGACACGTAGCATGATGCCAGCACCGGGGAGATCCCTTCGTTTAAGTGTGACCAGTCACTTCTAAGGCTCAGCCCCAGCAAAGCACATTTGCTGGGGCTGATTAGGAATATCGCCATGAATTATTTTCGAATTTATTATGGATTACCGCTTTCTGGCTTATTACACGGCACCATTATTTATTTCTGTTTTTTTGCATTCAATTCATTGTCATTCAAAATGACAGCACCGTTAATTTCGCCAGTAGTGACCGTCGCGTTAACCCAGTTTTTAGTTGAGCAACAAGTGAGCATCCCCCAAGAAAGCCAATCGGTAACTGGCGGTGAACTCAATGTTATTGAGGAGCTTGAGTACGCCAATATCAAGGTCAGAAAGCAGCGTAACCAGCAAGATAATACCTCAAATACCGTCGCTGAAAGAACACCCAAAGAAGTGAAATCTGAAAAACGTAGTTCTGTAAAAAATAAGGCTAAGCCGGAAGAAAAAACCAAGAAAGAAAGCCTTCGAGATGATTTGCAAACCCAAAGAGCTAAAGAAGGAGAAAACACAGCAAATTCTTTAGCAGCAGGGCAGCAAGGTGATCTCGCTCATTTTTCTGATGGTGAAAATAGCATCAATGCCAAACAGCGCTATTTAGACCAGATCAAACGGGAAATTGATAGACATAAACAGTACCCGCGACGAGCACGCAAAATGCGTATACAAGGGGATATTCAAGTTCAGTTTGATGTCACAGAGAAAGGTGAGTTGGTCAATGCGAAAGTGGTGGATTCAGAAAAGAGCCAATTTTTCGAGCAGGCAATATTGGATGCGATTAAGCGTTGCAAGCCACTCGGTAAGCCGCCTGAAAATATGAACAGAAAAATGATATTAAAAATTAACTTCAAGTTAGACTAATACTGAAATCGCTAACAAAATCAAGCCGCTATGGCGTTATATAAATATAGCGATATAGCGGCATTGTACAATATTACTGTTCTGCTGGTTTTGCTTCTTTAACGTCTTTACCTTCTTCCGCTTCAGGAAGGGTGACGTTTAATTCGAGAACAGAAATATCATCATCTTTTTGTTCAAATTGTACGGATAACATTTCTGGGTCAACTTGAACATACTTGCAAATAACTTGCAAAATATCTCGCTTCATATCAGCAAGATAAGCTGGCTCACTATCACCGCGGCGACGTTCAGCAACGATGATCTGCAGTCGCTCTTTTGCGATATTTGCTGTCGTCTTTTTTCTCGACAGAAAGAAATCCAATAAAGCCATTATTTATCCCCCAAATAGACGCTTTAAGAAGCCTTTTTTCTCTTCTTCAATGAAACGCATAGGGCGATCTTCACCTAAAATACGTTCTACACAGTCGCTATATGCTTGTCCTGCTTCAGAGTCAGAGTCCAGAATGACAGGTTCACCTTGGTTAGATGAACGTAAAACAGACTGATCTTCTGGGATCACACCCACTAATGGAATGCACAGAATTTCTAAAACGTCTTCCATACTCAGCATATCACCACGAGTCACTCGACCTGGGTTGTAGCGAGTTAATAATAAACGCTCTTTAATTGGGTCTTGACCTTGTTCTGCGCGACGAGATTTAGAGGATAAGATCCCTAAAATACGGTCTGAGTCACGAACAGAAGAGACTTCTGGGTTAGTTGTGATAATGGCTTCATCAGCAAAATAAAGCGCCATTAATGCGCCACTTTCAATACCGGCAGGAGAGTCACAGATAATAAAGTCAAACGCCATTTCGTTGCTGAGTTCATCAAGAATTTTTTCAACGCCTTCACGAGTCAGCGCGTCTTTATCACGAGTTTGTGATGCAGGAAGAATATAAAGGTTTTCAGTACGTTTATCTTTGATTAACGCCTGATTAAGAGTTGCATCACCTTGGATAACGTTAACGAAGTCATAGACTACTCGACGTTCACACCCCATGATTAGGTCAAGGTTACGCAGACCGATATCGAAATCGATAACTACGGTTTTCTTCCCTTTTTGAGCTAGGCCGGTAGCTATGGCCGCGCTTGAAGTGGTTTTACCAACGCCACCTTTACCAGAAGTAACAACAATTATGCGTGCCATGAATAATTCCTTGTAAATAAGGTCTAATTTAAGTATTCAATATTAAGTTTGTTATCAACTAAACAAAGTTTAGCTGCTTTGGCGAGAAATTCAGTAGGTATCTGATCACTCAACCAATACTCGCCTGCAATGGACACTAGCTCTGCTTGCAAATGAGTACAATAAATCTGGCTTTCCATATCACCTGAGGCACCAGCAAGGGCACGACCTCTCATAACGCCATAGATATGAATATTACCATCTGCTAATAATTCTGCACCTGCACTAACATTACTTGTGACGATGAGATCACTATTTGGCGCATAAATACGCTGACCTGAACGAACAGGAGTATTGATAATACGGGTTTTGCGATAAGCAGATTCAATTGGAGCAGGTTGTGGGGCAATATCCGATTTCGCAAAAGTAACGTCATCCGTTGATGGTTCTGGCGCTTTTTTGCTTTTACCTTCAATAAGCACTGGTAAGCCCGCTTCATTGATCTTTTGTCTTAACAGTGGATCAGTACAGCCGCTGACACCCACAATTCGAAGACCTGCAGAGACAATCGCTTTGTGGATACTGTACATATCCGCATGGTGAGTTAATTCCGCAACATTAATAACAACTGGGGCATTTTTAAGAAAATCAGGAGCCTGATTGACCTTGTCTTGCAGCGCTTTTTTGATGAGTTTAGGCTCTTCACTGTGTAAGTGAATGACTGAAAGAGTAAAACTGCTGCCTTTAAGTTCTATTGGCGATTGTGGCATCTATCTAGACTCAGCAAATTAAAATTTCCGAAACAATCCTCGGGTGAAGATACTCAGTAAAACAATAGCATGTTATAGTTACTGCATACTTCAAGCAAGCTTACGAACTAAGAAAAAGAGTTAAATATAATGATTTGTGCAATTTATAGAAGCCCGAACCGTGATCAAACTTATTTATATGTCGAAAAGAAAGATGACTTTTCACGCGTACCAGAAGAACTCCTGAAGCAATTTGGCAAACCACAGTTTTCAATGTTAATTTCATTGGATAAACGTGAAAAGCTAGCAAATGCGGACATTGAGCGAGTTCGAGCTGATCTTCAAGACGTTGGCTACTACTTGCAATTTCCACCTCCGGTTGAAAATTTACTTTCTGAATATCGCGAATTAAACGACTAAGACAATTTAGGATGATCCTTAAAAAGCCATTATCGTCAGGAGGATAAAAATGAAGCCAACGTTATTATATACCTTAGTCGCTGGTGTACTTTTAGCAAGTTGCAGTGCTCCGCAAACCCAAAAAGCTGCAACTCAAGCAAACGAAACTCGAATTCTGACAACGGCACAAGAAGCTGCGATTGAGAAAGAAGTTATCGCACTAGATAAAGCTTTTCCAATTGAACAACGTGAGCCTTCACAATTTCCTGCCTATGTGGAATTGCTGAAACAACATGCTGCGGCTCAAGGTATCAAACAGTCTACGATTGATCGTGGCTTTGCTAACATTTATTTCCTTGAACGTGTCGTAAAAGCGGATAAAGGGCAACCTGAAAAACGCGCAACAGTGACGTTAGCCAGCTATTTAAAAAATGTCTTACCACAATCTCGCATTAATGCGGGTGTTGAAAAGTACTATGAAAACCAAGCGGTATTGAACGCAATTAGCCAGAAATATGGTGTACCGCCACAGTACATTGTCTCTTTATGGGGACTCGAAAGTGGTTTTGGTCGTTCACAGGGTAAAGAAGATGTAATTTCAGCGCTTGCCACACTCTCTTTTGAAGGGCGTCGTGAAGCACTGTTTAGTAAGCAATTATTAGCAGCCTTGGAAATCATGGATAAAGGTTATATTCCTGAAGATCAGCAACTGAAAGGTTCATGGGCTGGGGCGATGGGGCAGAGCCAATTTATGCCAACGTCTTATTTATCCTATGCCGCAGATGGCGATGGTGACGGCAAAATGGACATTTGGAATAACAAAGCCGATGTCTTTGCTTCAGTTGCCAACTATTTATCCACGGAAGGATGGCAATCTGCATTACCATGGGGCTATCAAGTTTCACTACCAGCTGATTTTAACCGTAGCTTAGAAGGGGTTAAAACGGAACAAGGAAAAACCGTTCAGGAGTGGGAAAAATTAGGGGTTAAATTACCTGCATTTTCTCGACTATCGCCAGATTTAAAAACATGGGTGGTTATTCCTGATGACCCTGAAGGTCGAACGTTCTTAGTGACCCAAAACTTCCGCACGATTATGCATTGGAATCGTTCATATTATTTCGCATTAAGTGTTTGTATGATGGCGGATGGTATCGCTGCAAAAATACAATAACGATAATAGGAGTTACCGATATGTATCAACATCGCGACTGGCAAGGTGCTTTATTAGATTTCCCTGCCAATAAAGTAGTTTGTGTGGGCAGTAACTATGCCAAACATATTAAAGAAATGGGTTCAGCATTACCTGAGGAACCTGTCTTATTTATTAAACCGGAAACTGCCCTGTGTGATGTAAACCAGCCAATTGTTATTCCTAAAGAATTAGGCTCGGTTCACCATGAAGTTGAGATGGCGATTTTGATCGGTATGCCTCTTAAAAATGCGGATGAAGATAGGGTTGCTCGTGCAATTGCCGGTTATGCAGTCGCACTTGATTTAACCCTAAGGGATTTACAGGCGAAATTTAAGAAAGCAGGGCAGCCATGGGAAAAAAGCAAAGCTTTTGATGGTTCATGTCCAATTTCAGGATTTATTCCCGTTAGTGGTACCAGTGACCTGCAAAATATGTCACTGAGTTTAGAAATCAACGGCGAGATTCGTCAGTCTGGCTCGACCCGTGATATGATCACGCCTGTTTTACCGCTCATTAGCTATATGTCCCGTTTCTTTACCCTACGTCCTGGAGACGTTATCTTAACCGGCACACCGGAAGGTGTGGGGCCATTGGCTTCTGGGGATATGTTAAAGCTAACGATTAATGATAATTCACTGACCACTAGAGTCATTTAAGTATAGGATTTTGCAGTATTATGTCTCAGTTTTTCTGGCAGGTTAAAACCTTAGATGAAATGACCGATGAAGAGTGGGAATCTCTCTGTGATGGATGTGGGCAATGCTGCTTGCATAAATTAATGGATGAAGACACCGATGAGATCTATTTCACTAATGTGGCTTGCAACCAGTTAAATATTAAAACCTGTCAGTGCAGACATTATGCAGATCGTTTCAAATATGAAGCGGATTGCATAAAACTGACTCGGGATAATCTGGAAACATTCGCTTGGTTACCAAGTACCTGTGCATACCGTTTGTTAATGGAAGGAAAGCCGCTTCCTGCATGGCATCCATTGAAAACTGGTTCAAAAGCTGCAATGCATAATGAAGGTATTTCAGTTCGCCATATCGCAGTACGAGAAATTGATGTGGTAGAGTGGGAAGATCATATTATGAACCGACCAAACGACAGATAATGCATCACTAATCGACTCTTCTAAAAACCCGCTTCATTTACACTGAGCGGGTTTTTTATCCTTACGCCCTCATTAGATCCAACGCCATCAATTCGATTAAAAATGACAAATCGAACAAAAAACAACCACTCTTAATCACCTGTCAAGATTTTTTATTACAAAGAAGATATTTGTACTTTGTGGAACCTATTGAAATAGATTACTTATAAATGAGAACAAACTTGGTTTATATTTAGTAATGTTCAAATGTTAAATATTCTTTAATAAAAAGTAGAGTGATATTTAAATAATATTCAGTCAGCCTAATTCACACACATGGTGATTTTAAGTGATATTTCATAGCATATTGAAATAATATACTTTTTCTGTCTTATTTCACTCAAATATCATATTGTCATTCAAGAGCTAATTTAATGAGTCAATGTTATCTAAATAGAACTATTATTAACGTTATTGTCACGTTAGTTCACTGAAAAGATGGGTAGAATAGGTAGTGTTAAAATCGATTAGCACTTAGCTTTAAATGCTTTTTTGTTCAAAATGAAGACATAAGACAAATCAAAAACTCACAAAATGCGTTTTTAGGAATATTCCTAATATGCATTTTTTAGGCAATTTTTATAAATTTGGTCGAACTGTTATTATTGGCAAATAACCTTATATATCACTGAATTACGCAAATTCGCCAAATTTTGATACAGATCAAGTTTTTGGTTAAAAAGTACCACTTATTTAGTATTGTTAGATCAGAAATGATTATTTCCGCTTACATAGCCTCACACCCTGATACTCTTAATAAGATTAAATTGTCAAAGTCTTATTATATGACAGGAGCATTATCTTGCGGTATTTATGATTTTTTATCATAAATATTCTCCCCGCTTCTTTACTGTGTTTTTTCTATTCCCTCTACGATAGTGGTAGTCACTAAAAAATTGTTGTTATATAACTTTTTACTTTGCCCTAATGCGCAATAAAGTTATAGATAATTCGTTTACTCTCAATGAGAGTTAATTTGTGGGTTGGAATAATAATTCGATATTTAATTTTATTTATTGGCAAATGTTTCAATATGAACATGGGTTATTTTAATAAGAAAAATTTATCAATTACGTATTTTTAACACGTATAGCGTGACTCTATTTTGTAATCAAAAGACTAGAAAAAGTGTCTAAATGTAAATAAAAATACAAAATTTAACTTATATCTCAAATTTAAAATATTCACAAAAATCTTTTATATCTTATAAAATCGAAATTAAATTTTATAAATTTAAATATTTATTTTTGAATATGCTTATTCAGCCTCTAAATATGACTTATTAAGTGTAATTAATATATTGACCATTTCGATTAATAGATCATTTGCAATAGTCTATGCCTATCAAAATGTTAATAAGCTAAGGTAAAAACGATTTAATGACACATAAGTTTTTATGTATTCTTTGCTTCGAATTAGATGGTCATACAAGTTGTTGGTCAAAAACAGAATGCACTGAGCTACTTTTGATTTGTGCATTACAGGGATCTGTTAGAAGCTTTAAATATGCTGACTTCTGGCTGTATTTTAATACGGTCGAGCTCTGTTTTTGCTGTTACCCAAGACTGAATAAAAGACCTCTTAATAATTTGTATAAGCAATAAATAAAAAACTCATCTTAGGAATTGAAAATGAAAAAAGTTTTACTGACTGCTATCGCAGCAACAGTTCTTGGTTTCACAACAGCAAATGCAGCAACTTCAGTTGGCGGTGGCCAAGTTAACTTTAACGGTAAAGTTATGGATGTTTCTTGTAACGTTTCTGTTGATGGTCAAGGCAGCGATGCAACTGTGTATTTAGCACCTGTTTCTTTACAAGAAGTTAAAAACGGTGGCGCTAATACTATTCTAAAACCAAAAACTTTCGCTATCGAAATCAGTGATTGTGCACAAAGCGGCAAACCTGTTACTGATACTGCAGCCTTAGGCGTGCGTTGGACTGGTGGTAACTTAGCTGCTAATACTAACGGTAGCTTAGCTAACACTGTTGTTAATGGCGCTAAAAACATCCAATTAGCACTGTCTATTGACGGTGAAAAAACCACTAAAATTTTCCCAGGTCAAGCAAGCCAACCAAAAGCAGTTGGTGAGAAAAACGGTAGCAATACCCGTTTCACTTACTATGTTGGTTACTCAACAGCAACTCCTGACACTGTAAGCGCGGGTGAAATCCAAAGCTACGCGACTTACGAAATTACTTATAACTAATTTTTCAGTCAGTTTTTATCGACATTTTCGATAAAAGCATGAGTTAGTAAGCGGTGGGCTAACTGCCGCTTTTTGCTTTGAGGCCTACATGAAAGCCATTCTATTTAGCCTTTGCTTACTGTCGAGTATGACAGCATTTGCAAATAACATCATCGTTAACGGTACTCGTTTTGTTTATCCTAGCGATGAGAAAGAAATCACTATCCAATTAAATAATACGGCTGACCGCCCGGCTATGGCCCAGGCATGGCTTGATACAGGTGATGCATCTGAAACACCTGATACGATTAAAACGCCATTTCAACTCACGCCACCGATTTCCCGAATTGAAGCAAAAGGTGGACAAACTATCCGCATTAAGCTGATGGATAAATCCGCCTTACCACAAGACAGAGAATCCTTATGGTGGCTGAATTTGTTAGACATTCCACCAATGGTCAAAAATAAAGCAGAAGAAAATCAAAATGTGCTGCAATTGGCTATCCGTTCTCGTTTTAAATTTTTCTATCGCCCATCAGGCCTAGGTAGCCGAGAGCTTGCTCCTGAGCAACTCGTTGTTAAAGCAGATGGCAGCAAACTTAATATCGGCAACCCGTCGCCATACTTTATTACTATTACAAAAATTTCTACTGATGGTTCTAACGGATTGAATAATGAAACAATTTTTTTAGAGCCTAAAAGCCAGTCGACAGTGACACTCAAGCGAGCACTGACGTCAGGAACTAAAATTATTATCAACAATATCAACGATTACGGCTCAGATGTAGCGGTAAAAACTACCGTTAAATAGGATTTAGAATGAAGCAGAGAGAGTTAAAAAATAAATATACAAACTTACTCTCAGTGACAGGTTTAGTCACAGTCTGTGCTTTACCGTCGTTTTATGCTTGGAGTGAAGAAGATACCACGTATGAATTTAACAGCGGTTTCATTATAGGTAGCCAAGAAAACGTTGATTTTGACAGATTTAATACAACAGGGATTGGCCCAGGAAAATATTCCGTTGATGTATATACCAATGGGAGTTGGAAAGGGCGATACGACCTTGATTTCGTCGCCAAAGAAAATGGACAGTTAGGAACCTGCTATACCCCAGCCCTGTTATCTGACTTGGGTATTAATGTCGAAAAGTTTGCCCCGACGGCGAAACCCGATAGCAAAGAGTGTCTCTTTTTAACTCAGTGGAATAGTGATCCTGATGTTAGTGACACATTTCACTCATCAACATTACGAGTTGATATTTCTGTTCCTCAAATTTATGAGCAGAAATCATCTCGTGGCTATGTCTCTGAACAATTTTGGGAAACTGGAGTCCCTGCGTTGAATCTGGGGTATATGAGTAACTATTATGATAGTCGCTCAAATGGTAACAATAATGCGAGTGCTTATCTCGGATTAAATGCAGGATTAAGCTATGACGGTTGGTTATTAAAGCATATTGGAAATTTAAATTGGCAACGTAAAGAGGGTGCTAATTGGCATAGTAACCAAACCTATTTACAACGTCCTATTGTTAGATTGAAATCTAAAGCAACCGCAGGTCAGTTTTATACTGACGGGGATATGTTCGACAGTATCAGTTTATTAGGGGCTAAAATTGCCACTGACGATACAATGTATCCTGATAGCATGAGTTCTTTTGTACCTGAAATTCGAGGTGTTGCACAAAGTAATGCCCTTGTTACCGTCAAACAAAATGACGTCGTTATTTATCAAACCTCGGTTTCCCCCGGGCCATTTAACCTCAATGATGTGTACCCATCTGGTTATGGTAATGACCTTGTTGTGACTATCAAAGAGGCAGATGGAAGTGAATCTTCTTTTAGTGTGCCTTACACGTCTATGGCACAGTTACTACGTCCCGGTTATACCCGTTATCAACTGTCAGGTGGTAAATCAGATGCTAAAGGCATCAGTAACCAACCGTTCATTATGCAAGGTACTTTGCAGCACGGTTTAAATAACACGTTCACACTGTATGGTGGAATCACGGCATTTGATGACTATCAGGCTTATTTGCTAGGTGCGGGTGTGAATACGGTTATTGGTGCGGTTGCCGTCGATGTTACCCAATCAAGAACGGTATTCAATCAAAAAACGGATATGGGGCAGAGTTATCGATTTACTTTCAATAAGTTATTTTCTGATACTGACACAAACCTTGTATTAGCGGCATACCGTTATTCAACAGAAGATTATTACAGTCTTTCTAATGCGATTTACACGATTGATGCGGATAAGAAAGGAATAGATAGTTCATTAGGGCGTGAGAAAAACGGTTTTAGCTACACAATTAACCAAAATTTACCGTACGACTTAGGTAGTTTCTATTTCACTGGACGTATTTCAAGTTATTGGAACCGTAGCGGTATCGAAAAACAGTACCAATTAAATTACAACAACCAATTTGAACGTTTTTCGTATGGCATCTCATTTATGCGAGTCTATTCAGATAATACGCAAAGAACGCAAGATGACCGTGTGAGTTTAAATGTGAACTTCCCTCTCTATTTCGGGGATCGCAATTACGCTGCCATTACCTCAAACACCATCTTTAATAATGATAAATTTGGTTCTTCACAAGTGGGAGTTAATGGGTCAATTGATACAGATAATAATTGGACTTATGGTTTAAATACGTCGTTTGAAGAACATGGTAATAGTAATTTTGCACTGAATACGGGATATCAAACTTCGGTTGTGAATACGAATGCTAACTACAGCCAAGGTAATGGTTATCGTCAATATGGTGCTTCTGCTAATGGATCAATGGTGGTGCATGAGGGTGGAGTCACATTCTCGCCGAATACCTCTTCAACGATTGCATTAATAGAAGCGAAGGGGGCCGAAGGGGCTTCTGTCATGGGGTCACAGAACACCAAAATTGATAGCCATGGGTATGCGTTAGCGCCTTATGTTCGCCCTTATCGTATTAATAATGTCGACATTGACCCGAAAGGTAGCCCTGAAGATATCGTGTTTAACAGTACCACAGCGCAAGTTGTACCGTATGAAGGTAGCGTTGTAAAAGTTGTTTTTGATACGAAAGTTGAGAAAAACGCAGTGTATAGCGTCGTTCGACCGAACAGTAAAGCGCTGCCATTCGGTGCCAATGTGTTGGATCCTCAAGGGAATTACATTGGTGTTGTAGGGCAAGGTGGGACAGTCTTTATCAGTAATAATGAATCTAAACTTGCGACAGTGAAGTGGGAAGGCGGAGAGTGTTCGTTCCCATTAACGACGGAAAATAGTCAGGAGAGTCTATGTCAATGATCAAAAAATGGCGCTGGCTAATTGGTGCTGGTGTTCTCCTTGCTACTCAGTATGCATTAGCTTTCGGGTATGCAGATGTTTGTTATCGCAAGAATGTAAGACCCATAGATCTCAATATGACCTTAGGCAATGTTGTTGTTGATCCAAACCTTCCTGTTGGAGGGGTTATTATGAGAAAACAATGGCCTATGCGTACTAATGGCTATCAATCGTATTTAACATGTTATGGAACGAATACGCTTCAAGCTGAAGTGGTGATGGGTGGTCTGCGTCATTTAGGTGATGGCGTTTATCAATCCAGTATTCCAGGAATAGGTATGAAATTTGAACGAGGTGGAAACCAAGTCAATATTCTCTATCCCGGTACTCATACGATTTATGGCGGACGAAATGGCGTAAGCGTATACCTTGAAAACTCAACGTTCACATTAACGTTGATAAAAACCGCAAGAAAAACAGGTTCTGGCACAATTGCCAATGGGCAGTACACCGAATATGGTTATAAACATAATACGGATCCATTAATTCGAACGTATCTACAAGGAAATGCGATCACGATTGTATCGCCATCTTGCTTAATCAATGGTGGACGAGAACAGAATGTGACACTCGCGCCGATAAAGCGTAATCAATTGACCGCTTATCAAGCGCCTGTAGGAGATATTGATTTTGATATTACCATGGAGTGTAACGGTGGAATTACCTCTTCAGGATTAACTACATTTAATATTGATTTTCGTGGAAATGCGTCGGCGAGTGATGTTAATGGCGTACTAAGAAATGAAGAAGCTGGAACTAATGGTGCAAAGGGTGTTGGTATTCAAGTAATAGAAAGAAGTAGTAAAGCACCATTAAGTTTTACTCGTAGTTATAAAGTCGGTACGGTAGTGAATAATCAGGATGACTTATTGATTTTTCCTTTAACCGCTCGATATTTTCCTTATGAGAGAGCCATTTCGGCAGGTGATGTTCGGTCACACTTAGTTTTCAATGTCACTTACGATTAAAAATCATATTCAACTTCAATAGGAAATCGCATATTTTTAATAAAACATATGCGATTTTTTTGTTTTTAAATTAATGCTGGTCAGTGGTGTGAGGTCGGATGTTTTATTATATATATAATATGCAGCTTTAATTTTTTAAAAGAAATAAAAAAATACCCAGAAAGCTAATTTTAATCGATGAAGATTAATGGTCTACATTAGCGTTAACTGGGTATTTTTAGATAATCGAAAAAAGATTATTATGCGTGATGTTTAGATGGAATAATTACACTTTCTGCTGCGTATTGTAATTCTCTATTCGGAATGTCGAATGAATGGTCATCGTTATTATTAATTTCACTTTTATAACCGTTAAAGAACCATTCAATAGGACACATTAAAATTTCAGAAATATCAAGCAGATGGTCAATTGGGATCTTGTTAACACCATTTTCATACCGCGATATTTGCTGCTGACTTAAATGTAACTTATTTGCTAGATTTGCACCTGACAAGCCTAGCTCTTTTCTCCGGTTTTTTATTCTAAGACCAATGACACTATGAATGTCCATATGACATACTCAACTTATTATTAAGGTTATTATCAGTCGTTTTCACTATATATTATATTAAATTACAAGCTGGTTTAAAAGCTAATAATTAAAATTAACGTCAAATTAAAGTATTTAACTTTCAATGATGGTCTTTCATTTTGTGATAGTCACATTCAAAAATTCGACGTTTGTTTCTGTAGTGCCATTTTGAATATTCCGAATTAAAATAACAATAAGAATATCCCGCTAGAATTACGCGGTTAAACCTGTCTGTTTAATAAAATCAACATTTATCTTATTTGTTAGTTAATTGTTTAATATGTTAATTAGATTAGTTGAACCGTTTCATTATGAAACGTTGGGGTTGATTTTGGATGGTTTTCATTTTTGTTATCCTATAATTTATTCATTTTAATTCTAAATTAAAATATAAAATCAGGAATTTAAAATGCAATGTATTACTTTTTTTGTGAATTAAACTTCAATTAATTTTATTTATTTTTGTTTTTATAATTAAATATAACTAGATTTATTATATTAAATAATAAAAAAGAAATTTCTTTAGCACTACACTAAGTATAAATATCAAGTATACTTAAGTTAACTTAATTCGCTTTATCACTGAGTGTGTGAGGGTAATATGAAACTGTATATCTATGATCATTGTCCATTTTGTGTTCGCGCCAGAATGATTTTTGGCTTAAAAAAAGTTGCGGTAGAAGAAGTGATTTTGTTGGATAACGATATCGAAACCCCAACACGTATGATAGGGCGTAAAATGGTACCTATTCTAGAGAAAGAAGATGGTAGCTATTTACCTGAGAGTTTAGATATTGTGCGCTATATTGACCAATTAAGTGAGCCTCGTTTAGCCGCAGGGGAAATTAGCCCTGAAATTGATAGTTGGTATAAAGCAGTTTCGTCGACGGTATCTAAATTAGTGACACCACGTTTTACTGAATCTGAGTTTCCTGAAATAGCGACGGAAGCGGCTAAAACCGCGTATATCCAGCGTGTTAGCAAGTTTCATGGAGATGATTTATCTGTACTGCGTAAAGAAACGCACACGCTGTTGATTGAGTTAGAGCCGCATATGGATCTATTAGATGTATGGCTAGAAAAGCGTAACAAAGCACTTGTAGATATTAATGATTTTATTATCTTCCCTGTGTTGCGTAGCTTAAGTATTGTGAAAGAAATAGGTTTTAGCACCACAATTCATGACTATATGGACCGCACATCAAAAGCGACAGGAATTAATTTGTTATTCAGCCAAGCCAAATAATATTTAAGCAATACTAATATAGGAAGATAAAAAAACCGCCAAATTAAGAATGGCGGTTTTTTATTTTGCAATAAAAGCAGAATTACTGCATATAATCACTCAAGATATAAACAAGTTTATAATGGCCTTGTGTCAACGTTAAATGATCTTTGGTTAATGTTACTGTTGCACCATTTGTCAGCATACGGTTAATTAAGGTATCCCATCGTGAAAGATCTTCATCTACGCACTCTAATTCTGTTTTACTTAATGTTTTAACTTTTAGTGTTGCATTATTAATTGCACCCATTCCGTTAAAGTCATTACACATAGAGGCAGAGACAAACATTTTTTCACCGAATGAAATGGACGGTGCGGTCTGTTTTTTGGCAATGCGCTGACCATCCACTTCAGTTAAGACAAAATTATGATGCATCAGCTGCTGCTCAAGGGATTGCTGACTACTACCTGCCTTTACCTGATGGGTTTGGCAAGCTGCAAGTAACAACCCAAAGAGCGTTAGAGGGATCAATCTTTTCATGATGCGAGATCCTGCTAAGGCTTCACAACGTTCGGGCAATTTTCGCCACGACTGGTTTGTTGAATATTACTCAGTGTTGTTAAGCTGATACTTGTTAAGGCTTCTTCGGTTAAAAACGCCTGATGGCCGGTAAATAATACGTTATGACAAGAAGATAATCGGCGGAAGATATCATCTTGAATTACATCATTAGATTTATCTTCAAAGAATAGATCTCTTTCATTCTCATACACATCCATACCTAATGCGCCAATTTTTTGGGATTTGAGCGCATTAATCGCGGCAGCCGAATCGACTAAAGCTCCACGGCTGGTATTGATGATCATTACGCCTGATTTCATGCGATTAAACGCGTTTTCATCCAGCAAATGGTGGTTTTCCGGTGTTAAAGGACAGTGCAGAGAGATAACATCGGATTCTCGATACAAGGTGTCTAAATCGACATATTCGGCACCCAGATCAAGGACGGCTTGGCTTGGGTATGGGTCATGAGCCAGTAGGCGCATTCCAAACCCTTTTAAAATTCGTAATGTGGCTTGACCAATTTTACCTGTACCAATAATGCCCGCAGTGCGGTTATGCATGTTAAAGCCAGTTAGGCCTTCGAGAGAAAAGTTAGCATCTCGAGTACGTTGATACGCGCGATGAATACGGCGATTCAAGCATAGCATCATGCCAACAGCATGTTCTGCAACAGCTTCAGGAGAATAAGCAGGAACGCGAACGACTTGAATTCCCAACTCATGGGCTGCATCTAAATCAACATTATTAAAGCCAGCGCAGCGTAACGCGAGAATATGCACATCGAGAGCCGCGAGCTCTTCCAGCACAGCACGGTTTGCTTCATCATTAACGAAAATGCAAACTGCGTCAGCACCGACGGCATTTTTAGCTGTCTGAACCGTTAATGGAAAATCAAAGTATTCAATATTAAAATTAAACTCTGATTGTTGGTTGACCTGTTCCATATGTTTGCGATCATACTGTTTGGTGCTATAGGAAACAATTTTCATCAGAGGAACTCCATAATTTATAGGAACCAATAAATGACAAAGTGTAGGTAAAATAAACAAACCTACAAAAATATGCGTTCAGAATAAGACAATTAGTGATGTAAATCACCTCTAAATTAAGAAAATATCTTACTGTTTACGTTTGATTTTCGTTTGCTCACTATCTTTAACAAAGACGGCCATTTTTAGTGTTAAAATAATGCCATTGTTAAGTTTTATTTTTCTTCTTTTACAGAATAGATTGGTTTTAAAGAACAAAGAACGTTAAGGAGCAGCGTGAAAATTTGCATTATTGGTATATCAGGAGCAGGGAAAACAACGCTCGCTCAAAAGTTATCGGAAGAATTTAATCTCCCTGCATATGGCTACGATGACATTTATTGGAATAAAACCCAAATGGAGTACGTTAAAAATACGCCGGAAACCATGAACTCACTGATTTCGGAGATAAAATCTAAAGAAAGGTGGATAATGGAAGGCTCTTATGACAAGCGTTTAGCGCCTTTTTTTGTCGATTGCTCATTAATCATTCGGCTCAACATTCCTTACCGAGTTTGCGCTTTTCGGATCATTAAACGCTTTTTAATATCGCAATTAAAGGGCATGCGACCAAAAGAAACCTTGATGAATACGTTAGAACTGCTGCGTTTTGCTAAACACTTTGATCAGCGATTGGATGAGTTTTTTGCAGCTAATCCGATATTTGCCGAGAAAGTGAAATTTGCACATGATACACCATCATGTTTTCGTGAAATTGCCAACTATACAGCATCACATATTCACTAAGAACTGACTGAAAATAATGAAGTAACGGAGTGAACACATAGGGTTAAGTTGTTCATTTCTGCTTTAAAAGATTAGAATATATTTATCTGAATGGAGATAGTTATTATGGAAATGACCTACATCGCAATGCAAGTCGTTGAACTGCTCGTTCCAATGCATCCTTTCGCTTTATTTTCATCCATATCATCAATGATATTTATCGCTGCTTCATGAAGATGATGCTCAGAGAATATTCATGAAACGGGCAATAAAAATACTGTTTTTCTTATTAGGGGTGAGTGTTGTGCTCCTAATCATATTATGGTCAACATTAACCCGTTGGGCGCCCATTGTTGCGAGTCATTTTTTACCGCCGCCAGTGACGCTGTCACTTTCTGAGCCACAACTTGTTAATCATCAAATTAGATTCCCGAGTGTGGGATTAAGTGCAAATAATTGTTCTCTTGTCACAGTAACGGATGCCAGAATCTCTTTTTTCCCGATTAGAGCCAAAATTGATGGGCTTGATGTTAATGCGGAATGTTTGGATAGCATCAAAACGAGTGAGGAGTCACCAAGTTCTCCTATCAATATCACCGAGATACTGGATGCACTCCCTCAATTTTCACTCGTCATTGATAAAATCACACTGCATTCTTGGGAACAATATCAAGGGAGTTTATGGTTACGCAGTACCGCTGATTCTCCACTTATGTTGGATTATCAGGGGGAAAATGTACGGGTTTCTTCTTTTGTTAATTCACAAAATCAACTGATTGTGCAGCAATTTTCGGCAACATTACCTCAGAGCACATTAGCGTTAGAAGAGTTGCAAACACTGGATCAACGTAAGCCACAAGAAGAGCCTCAACATATTGAATTAACCGCGCAATTGGCTTTACCTCTGACGACGGCTCAACTGCCCGAAACGGGAGATATCGAAGCGCAATTTAAGCTTATTGAGTTAAATAAACGCTTAAATACAAAATTGCATTGGCAGCGCGACCAAGGATTGCTGACTGTGACGGATCTTGAGCAGCAACAAGAATTATTCCATCTTCCATGGCAGGTTTCATCATCACAAGTGATCGTAACGGATGGTCAATGGCGCTGGGATGATGCACAAGTTCCACTTCATGGTGGAATTGCATTTCAAATTGATAACTGGAATCAAGCCCTGAGTGAGTTTGTGGTTTCAGGACGTTTGAATATGTTGACTGATGCAAAAAAAGGAAAAGCTAACTTAGTTCTTACCCTTGAACCTAGCCGTATCAATCTCCTCGATGCAAATATTGATTTTAGACTCAACGGTCAAGTGAAATACGATGACATGGTGCTGGATATCAATTTGCCAGCAAAAATTGCAGGTCAGTTGGTTTCACCCACCGTTGTATTTATGCCCGGCTCATTAATGAGAGCCTATGGGCAGGTTTCACCGACAATTCTGTTACGGGAAATACGCTTACCTTTGGCGGGTACGCGTTTAAATGCCGACGGAATTTCGGGGCGCTTACAAGCGATTTTAAAAGTAAAAGAACAGTACTGGGGGGATTTTGATATTCACCTCGATGGTAGCGCGAATAAGTTTAATATTGATAAAGGTAAATGGTTCTGGAATTACTGGGGAAATGCTCAGCTACCCGCGTTAGCCGCTCGTTGGGATGTGAAAGGTAACGGTAATTGGCAAGATACACAATTAACGCTCAATAGTTTAAATACGGGATTTGACCAAATTAAATATGGTTTACTCTCCATGTCTGCTCCACGCCTTAAATTGACATCGCCACTGGTTTGGCAGAGAGACCCAGCAAAAGCTGATTTTTATGGCGCATTGCAATTAACTAGTAATCGAATGTTATTTGGTGCTGACAGCTATTTACCTAAAATTACGGCGAATGCAGAACTTAAAGGTACATCCCCAGCCAGTTTTCAGTTAAAAGGGGATTTAAGTACTAGGCAAGTAGGACCTATCGTGATATTTGGGCGCTGGGACGGTGAACGTCTGCGTGGTGAAGCACGTTGGCCAGAGCAGTCAGTGAAAGCATTTCAAACATTAATTCCGAAAGACCTAAATATTGAATTACGGGAGGGTAAACTATTTTCTCAAGCCGCTTTTTCCATGACTCCAGAAAATGGTTTTATTGCTGGTGGGCATTGGCGAGTGCAAAATACGAGCTTATGGATGAAGGATGGTGAGCTTAATGGTTTGGATTTTGTCTTGCCGTGGAAATTACATAATAGTACGTGGACATTAGGTGAAAAATCGCCCGTTGAATTACGAATAAAACATGTCTCGAACTTATTCGAATTCACCGATATCAAAGCGGATTTATCGGGAACATATCCTCCAACGGAAACGCATCCGATCCAACTGAGTAATGTTGGATTTAAAATGTTAGGTGGTGAAATTAATCTCGATTTACTTCGTTGGCCACAAAATAAACCCGCGACGATAAGTGTCCACCAAGTGGAACTTAGCGAATTATTCACAAAACTAAAAGTCTCACAATTTGCTGTTTCTGGTCGAGTAAATGGCGAGTTGCCATTTTACCTGAATAACCCTGATTGGATTATTAAAGGGGGATGGATGGAAAATAGTGGGCCTTTGACATTACGCTTAGATACCAATTTTGTGGAGTCTATCGCCAAAGATAATATTTCAGCGGGATCGGCAATTGGTTGGCTACAATATCTTGAAATTCAACGCAGTCGTACGGATGTGAATGTTACCAACTTGGGATTACTCACCATGTCGACTATTCTTGAAGGATATAACACCAAAGAAGCCAAGAAACGTGAAGTTCACTTAAATTATCACCATGAAGAGAATATTTTTCAGTTATGGCGTAGCTTACGTTTTGGCACTGGCTTAGAAGAATGGCTTGAAAAGAATATATAGAAGAGAAAAGGACTAACGTGAAAACATTAAAATTGATCATGATGATGGCAATGGCATCGCTATTAACGGCATGTTTACGCGTAGAAGTCGCTACGCCAGATAAGCCAATTAACATCAATATGAATGTTAAGATTGAACATGAAATCCAAATTAAAGCTGACCGACAAGTCGAAGAGTTATTGAAAGAAAACAGCGATCTATTCGGTGAGGTACCTGCAAAATGATGAACTGGTTTAAAGTCGTCACGTTATGTTCCACATTAAGCATATTTTCTGCATTTGCTCTGACTGTGGAAGAAGGTAAAACTCACGGTCTGATAGGGGAAACCTTATCAGGATATTTGGCGGTAATTGACCAAAGTAGTGCAGATGCAAAGCAATTGGTTGAACATATCAATACTGAAAGAAAAAACCGATATACAGAAATTGCAGATAAAAATGGGCTTAAAACCAACGATGTCGCAAGAATGGCAGGGCAAAAATTGGTTGAACGTGCACCCGCGGGAGAATATGTACGCGGTATTAATGGGCAATGGATGCTGAAAAAATAAAAATGCGCACTATTTTTAATTTTAGATGAAATAAGTGCGCATTATTTTCGATGCTAAATTAAGAACCAGCAGTAAAGCGTTATTTAACGAGGCATACTGTTAAGCAATCAGTGAATCAATATGGTTTTTCGCATGTGATTGCGCTTTCTCTGCTGATTCAGCGCCTAACGAGGTGCCTTCCGCGAAAACAAACTCAATGTTTTTAATGCCAATGAAATTCAAAAATAGGGTGATGTAAGGCACCATGATATCCGTTGGTGTATCTTTATAAATCCCGCCTCGGCTAGTCAGAACATATGCACGCTTATTGGTTAATAGCCCCACAGCACCTTGTTCGGTATATTTAAAGGTATGACCAGATCGAGCGATAAAATCAAAGTAATGTTTCAGCTGAGAAGGCACTGAAAAATTGTACATCGGTGCGGTGATCACTAAAACATCGCTTTGTTTAATCTCATCAATGAGTTGATTTGATAGGTTTAAATGTGCTTGTTGCTGCTCAGTTTTAGTGTCAGTAGGTGCAAAAGCTGCTAAAATTTCGCCATCAATCGCAGGGATCGGCTGGTTAACTAAATCTCGAACTATAAATTCATCATCGGGATTTTTTTCTTGCCACTGTTGTACAAAATAATCAGCCATTTTATTGCTGTGTGAATAATCTGCCAAAATGCTTGATTTCAATAGTAGTACTTTACTCATTATTTTCCTCGAAACTCATGTGTCTATCTCATCAGATAATGATGATACTCGGTATGTGGCAGATTAATAGGAAGAAATTTAGAAGTCATACTTCAAAAAAACTGATGGTATTTGTATGAAATAACTAAAATCATAAAATAAACCTAAATATTATCTTTAGCCACCACATGATTATAGGTTGATGAGTGGCGTTATAATGAATTGAAAAATAAGGATTTAAGAATGGATTCCATTCTATCAGCATTACATGCTGACATTGAACAAACATCACTGCGTGATCAATGGCAACTGAAGAAACGCCTTCACGGCATCTCAAAAATACAAGATCAAAAATCTCGTATGGCAGTTATCGAAGTCATCAAAGGGGATATTGAAAAGGCAAAACAGAAGGTTGAGAAAAAACGTCTGAATATGCCGAAAATTGTTTACCCTGAAAACTTACCAGTTAGCCAAAGAAAACAAGCTATTTTTGATGCGATTAATCAGCATCAAGTGGTGATCATTGCTGGTGAAACGGGGTCAGGTAAAACCACGCAGATCCCTAAAATTTGCTTGGAGCTGGGCCGTGGCGTGAAGGGCTTTATTGGTCATACTCAGCCAAGAAGATTAGCGGCTCGCTCAGTGGCTTCGCGACTTGCACAAGAGTTAGAGTGTGAGCTAGGTACAAATGTCGGTTATAAAGTCCGCTTTAGTGACCAAGTGAGCGATACCACCCAAGTTAAATTAATGACGGATGGTATTTTACTGGCGGAATTGCAGAATGATAAATTGCTATTGCAATATGACACAATTATTATCGATGAAGCCCATGAGCGCAGTTTAAATATTGATTTTATTTTAGGTTATTTACGTCAATTATTGCCTAAGCGCCCTGATTTAAAAGTCATTATTACATCAGCGACGATTGATCCAGAGCGATTCTCTCGACACTTCGGTCATGCGCCAATTGTTGAAGTTTCAGGGCGAACATACCCAGTTGAAGTGCGTTATCGCCCAATTATGGGGGACGATAATGACAGCGAACGCGACCAAATTGACGGTATTATCGATGCAGTTAATGAGCTAGGGCGTGAAAGTGCCGGCGATATTCTGATTTTTATGAGTGGTGAGCGAGAAATTCGTGACACCGCTGATGCACTATCCAAACTACAGCTGCGCCATACGGAAGTCTTACCGCTATTTGCACGGTTATCTAACAGTGAGCAAAACCGAATTTTCCATCCTCATGGTGGTCGCCGAATTATTCTCGCAACGAACGTGGCAGAAACCTCACTGACGGTTCCGGGGATCAAGTATGTGATTGATACGGGTTATGCACGTATCAGCCGTTATAGTTATCGCACCAAGGTACAACGCTTACCGGTCGAAGCGATTTCACAAGCCTCTGCCAATCAGCGTAAAGGGCGATGTGGCCGTGTTTCGGACGGTATCTGTATCCGCTTGTATTCTGAAGAGGATTTCTTATCTCGACCGGAGTTCACCGATCCTGAAATCCTAAGAACCAACCTGGCGTCGGTCATTTTACAGATGACCTCAATCGGACTTGGGGATATTGCGGCATTTCCATTCGTTGAAGCACCGGATAAGCGTAATATTCAAGATGGTGTCAAATTACTGGAAGAGCTTGGTGGGATCCAACCTCACAAAGATGCAGATAAAGGTTATCGATTAACCGATATCGGACGCCAGCTAGCACAGCTCCCCGTTGACCCGCGTTTAGCGCGAATGGTGATTGAAGCCAGAAAGTATGGCGCGGTACGCGAAACAATGGTGATCGTTTCGGCATTATCGATTCAAGATCCCCGCGAAAGACCGCTTGATAAACAGCAAGCTTCTGATGAAAAACATCGACGTTTCCATGATAAGCAATCGGATTTTCTGGCATTTTTAAATCTGTGGGATTATTTAAAACAGCAGCAAGAAGAATTATCTAACGCACAATTTAGAAAAATGTGCCGTCAGGATTTCCTTAATTATTTGCGAATTCGCGAGTGGCAAGATCTCTACACGCAGTTGCGTCAAGTCGTGAAAGAACAAGGGTTTGCTATCAACAGTGCTCCAGCAGATTTTCGCAGTATTCATGTCTCGCTATTGGCAGGGTTGCTCTCACATATCGGCCAGAAAGACGCTGAAAAACACGAGTTTACGGGAGCGCGAAATGCGCGATTTACTATTTTCCCAGGTTCTGGTTTATTCAAAAAACCACCGAAGTGGACGATGGTTGCTGAACTGGTTGAAACATCAAAGTTGTGGGGGCGGATTGCGGCTTCGATTGATCCTGAATGGATTGAACCTCTAGCTGAGCATTTAGTGAAACACCACTATAGCGAACCCCATTGGTCAAAATCAGAAGGTGCTGTCACAGCATCGGAAAAAGTGACTTTATACGGGTTACCGATTGTTGCTTCACGCCAAGTCAATTATGGCTCTATTGATCCATTATTATGCCGCGAACTCTTTATTCGTCATGCACTGGTGGAAGGTGACTGGAATACCCGTCACGCGTTCTTTAGAGCTAACCTAAAACTGTTATCAGAAGTAGAAGATCTGGAACACAAATCACGTCGCCGTGACATTTTAGTGGATGACGAAACGCTATTTGCATTTTATGACCAGCGTATCCCGAATGATGTGATTTCCTCTCGCCATTTTGATAAATGGTGGAAGACTGTATCAAAACAGCAACCGGATTTGCTCAGTTTCGAAAAAAATATGCTGATCAAAGAAGATGCAGGAAATGTATCGGCGCTTGATTACCCGAATTATTGGCATCAAGGCGATCTTAAATTCCGTTTAAGCTACCAGTTTGAACCAGGCACTGATGCCGATGGAGTCACCGTTCATATCCCATTAGCTATTTTGAATCAGGTGCAAAATGTGGGCTTTGACTGGCAAGTACCGGGTCTGCGCCATGAATTAATCGTTGCGTTAATCAAATCATTGCCTAAACCTATCCGTCGTAATTTTGTGCCTGCACCAAACTATGCATCTGCATTTTTGGAGCGAGTTCCGACCCCAGAAGGCAGCGTGTTAGATAAACTAGAACGTGAACTGCGCCGAATGACGGGGGTTACGGTCGAGCGTGAAGCTTGGCAGTTAGACCAACTTCCAGTACATTTAAAAATGACCTACCGAGTGGTGAATGACAAAAATAAAACTGTCGCGGAAGGGCAAGATCTGGATGTCTTAAAAGATAGCCTTAAGGAAAAAGTGCAAGAAACACTGTCCGAGGTTGTGGATGATGGTATTGAACAAAGTGGCTTGCATATTTGGAGTTTCGGAGAGTTGCCACAACGTTATGAACAAAAACGCGGAGGATATTCAGTTAAAGCCTATCCAGCGTTAGTGGATGAAAAGAACAGTGTGGGGATCCGTGTTTTTGAAACCGAATTTGAACAACAGCAAGCAATGTGGGGCGGAATTCGGCGATTATTACTCTTGAATATTCCATCGCCAATCAAATATTTGCATGAAAAGCTGCCGAATAAATCCAAATTGGGGCTCTATTTTAACCCTTACGGTAAAGTGCTTGAGCTAATTGATGACTGTATCGCGTGCGGTATTGATCAGCTGATTGCAACTTATGGCGGCGCGGTATGGACTGAAGAGCAGTTCGAATCATTGAAAGAGTATGCGAGAGCGGAATTGAACGATGTGGTTGTGAATATCGCCAAGCAAGTTGAGCAAATCTTAACGGCTGTATTTGCTATCAATAAACGGTTGAAAGGCCGCGTTGATTTTTCGATGGCGCTCGCATTGTCTGATCTCAAAGCTCAAATGTCAGGATTGGTATTTAAAGGGTTTGTGACAGAGCAGGGCTGGAAGCGATTACCGGATATTTTGCGTTACTTAAACGGAATTGAACGTCGATTGGAAAAGTTAGCCATCGATCCAAATCGTGACCGTGCTCAGATGAGCAAAGTTGAACACGTACAAACCATGTGGCAGCAGTGGATGAGTAAACTAACGCCACTACAAAAGCAGTTACCGGAAGTACAGGAAGTTCGCTGGATGATTGAAGAGTTACGAGTGAGTTTATTCGCTCAACAGCTTGGAACGCCATACCCGATATCGGATAAACGGATCATTCAAACCATGGAAAGTTTAACGCAGCAACTATAGCTAGGGGTCAATGATAGCGTTAGGCTGGGATAATTTATTGTTTAATAAGATAAAAATGTGCGATGTGGTAACGGTACCGCTCGCGCATTTTTTATTGTGAAATTATTAATTACGGATAAGCTTTACTACCCAATCTCATTTTAGTTACAACATACTAATGGTTTTTACCATGCCTACATTAACAACTGAGTTGTCTGCAATATATTTGCCTTGCTAGCGTGGTTTGGGGCTTATCGTTTTTTGAATTTCTGTATTGGTGAATAGTCATTCAAAAACTACATCACCAAAAGGATGATAATTGTAAAAAGCGAGGAGGTTGGTCAGGGGAAAAGAAGATAATACAAAGCGAGCTAAATTCAATACGTTAAATTTAGCTCGCGACTAAAGAGCGGGATTAAGCTAATAGGGAATATAACGCTGGCACTGAGGCTATTGCAATTCCAAATGCTAAGATTTTCTCTATTAACTTCAGTGGGGCTTTTGCTGTTTGCTGTGAACGGGCATACAGAAAAATAATGATCCCCGGCGCATACAGCACTACAGAGAGCATTAAGTTAATCAATCCAGATGCGTACAACAGCCATAATCCATAGACAGCAGCAACAAAACCAACCGCGAGCAGGGCTTTGCTATGACGTTGATAAGCAACTTTGACTAAAAAGGCACCGACTAAAAAGTAAGGAACCAAAATCATCTCTGAAGCGATAGTCAGCAGAGTATTGTAGTTACTGCCACTTAACCAAATTAGCACTAATGATAGTTGAACTGCACCGTTGGTGAACCATAACGAGGAAGATGGTGCATCATTCTTATTTAATTTATTGAAAATTTTAGGGAATGATTGGTATTGTGCGGCAATATACGGAACTTCAGCGGCCATAATTGTCCAGCTCAAATACGCGCCACAAACAGAGATAATCAAACCTGCGGCAATAATGATGTCACCGCTAGAGCCAATTAAAGAGACCATTAAAGTCGCCATCGACGGGTTTTTAATCTCAGCCAGATCGGCACGAGGCATGATCCCAAGAGATAGTAGGGTGACAAGAATATAGATAATTAATGCGGAGCTTACCGCAAAAATGGTAGCTAGACCGACATCTCGGCGGTTTTTCGCCCGAGCGGAGACGACGACCGCCCCTTCAATACCAATAAAGACCCACAGAGTGATCAGCATGGTGTCTTTTACTTGTTCCCAAACGGGAATGCCAAGGTCAATACCGCTAAAATCGGCATCAAAAATATCGAGCTTGAAGGCAAAGAATGCGAGTACGATAAATAACCCAAGAGGGACTAATTTCGCCATCGTGGCGAGTTTGTTGATCCCCGCCGCAGTTTGCACACCGCGAAGAACTAAGTAATGCACAACCCACAGTAAGATAGATTCACCGATTAGAGCTTGCCAAGTATTACCATCGCCAAACACAATGTTATCCGGTGTATCGGTGAAGAAGCTGATCGCGGCAAAGACAATCACTAAATAGGAAACGTTGGCGACAACAGCACACAACCAATAGCCCCATGCAGAACAAAAGCCAATAAACTCACCAAATCCTACTTTTGCATAAGTAAATATTCCGCCATCCAGGTCAGGACGAATTCTGGAAAGGAGTAAAAGAGAGAATGCAAGAAATAAGATCCCTACGCCCGTGATGGACCAGCCGATGATTAATGCTAATGGGCTTGCCACTTCAGCCATATTCTGAGGAAGGCTAAATACACCAGCACCAACCATTGAGCTAAGAACTAGCGCGGTGAGTGCAGTAAGGCTTAATGTATTTTTCAATGTATATCCTGGTTGTTGTGCAATCAAAAGTTAAAATCACGTTAAGATAGCAATGCTATAAATGGATTCACTGTCACAGCTTTTAAATCCAGTTGGATCACCTGCTAAATTAGAGTGTGGATTCTACGAATGAAATGCGCCAGATGCAATGGGAAAATATGCACAGAACAAGATGTTTTATTCACTTTCGCTATTTATGGTAAATAGGCTCACATTTTATAAAGTGCTAATTTGAGCTGTTCAGGAATAGGTATCAGGAAGTAGGGCAATGCAAACAAAAAAAGCCAGCTTAATATTTAAGCTGGCTTTCATAATAAAGTAGAGCTATCGACTATTTGAACAGGTCTGCACTGATGGTGACGCTGCCACCATTCGACTGCCATTCACGAGTGATATGGTAGTATTTTGCACCTTTAGCTTCTGCACGTTTGGCGATTTGATAACGAACTTCTGGGGTATTAGTGTAATAACCGGAGAAAGTAATGGAATCAAATGGAACCATCATGGCTGCTGCTGTTTTGTTCACTTCTTCAATGACATAACCACTTGGTAATGTCACGCTAGTACGACCCGGCTGGCTTGAGGACGTTTCGAAGAAACGACCAACAGCTTCGGTTGGTTCTTCTGAGCTTGCAACGCCAGGGATCAGAACTTTATCAGCAGCTTCACCACCCTGCGCTAATAACGCACGACCCGCCTCTGAATCAGCAGGAACAACTGCTTCTTCTTTTTGAATTTGGCGCTTAGGTGCATCTTTCTTATAGATATATGCGGTTGCTAAAGTGTTACCACCGTCATTCATGGCTACGTTGCGAACCACATAAAATGAGGCTGCATCTTTTTCTTTGGCTTTTTTCGCGATTGCTTCGTATAAGTCCGGTTCAGATGGGTAGAAACCACTTACAGTGACGGCATCAAAAGGCTGATACACTTTTGCGTCCGCTTTAGACATTTCTTCAACACCACCGAAAACTCGGCGAGCAGATTCTTCACGTTTTGATGCATCTTTTGCGTACACATCAGCAACAACACGCATGTTGCCACTGTCACCTATATCATCAAGGCTTTGAATGTAAAAGGCATAAGCCCCCATCTTATCAGCCCTACGGGAAACTGCATCGGATGCTTCATAGATAGCATTAAAACGCCCAGTGACGGTTATACGCTCATAAGGTTGTAATTCGGTAGCCTGTTTTGGCGTTAATTCAACAGCCGCCTGTGTAGCGGTTATACTAGTTAATGATAGCACCGCGGCTGCGATGACCGTAGTTTTCAGCTTCATACAAAATCCTTCCGCCTTGCGCAATTTATTATAAACATGCTGAATAATAGTTGTAACACATGGCGGTGATTATTACACGTAACTGCCCATGTTGTCGCACTATTTTATTTTTATAAGACACAAATAATGATTGACTAGTCAAATTTACCAGTTTTTTTAAAGTATCCAGTATTTTATTGACCTAAAACTAAGATTTCCACGGTGAATTCCATTTACTGTCTTAGAATCGTGATCAATTATGGATCAATAAGGCTAATTTCAGTAGGTTATTAGAACATTTTACATCTGTTCAACGACAAAATAGGACTTTTCCTTTTGATAAGGCAGTCATTTTTTTGGCGAATAACCTACAACATAGATTACTTCGAGCTTTAAAAAGGGAATATTATGCGAATTGGTATACCAAGAGAACGACTTGCCAATGAAGCGCGTGTTGCCGCTACACCATCAACAGTCACCCAATTGTTAAAATTGGGTTTTTCGGTGTGTGTTGAGCAAAATGCGGGACATTTAGCAAGTTTTGATGATGCAGCTTATGAGCAAGCTGGTGCAGAAATTGTCTCTCGTGAGAGCGCATTTTCTGCGGATATTGTGTTTAAAGTGAATGCACCATTGTCGGACGAAATTCCTTTATTAAAAGAAGGGGCGACTTTAGTCAGCTTTATTTGGCCGGCGCAGAACCCTGAGTTAATGGAGGCATTAAAAGCCCGTAATATCAACGTAATGGCAATGGATGCAGTGCCGCGTATCTCTAGGGCGCAATCGCTTGATGCATTGAGCTCAATGGCAAATATCGCCGGTTACCGCGCGATTGTGGAAGCAGCTCATGAGTTTGGACGCTTCTTCACCGGACAAATTACTGCTGCTGGTAAAGTACCGCCAGCAAAAGTGATGATCATCGGTGCGGGTGTGGCGGGCCTGGCTGCGATAGGTGCAGCAGGTAGCTTAGGCGCAATTGTTCGCGCATTTGATACTCGCCCTGAAGTGAAAGAGCAAGTTCAAAGTATGGGTGCTGAGTTCCTCGAATTAGATTTTAAAGAGGATGCGGGGAGTGGAGATGGTTACGCGAAAGTGATGTCTGAAGCCTTTATTAAGGCAGAAATGGCGCTATTTGCTGCACAAGCAAAAGACGTGGATATCATTGTAACGACAGCGCTTATTCCGGGTAAACCTGCGCCAAAATTGATCACCAAAGAGATGGTTGAATCAATGAAGCCAGGCAGTGTGGTGGTTGATCTTGCTGCACAAACGGGCGGTAACTGTGAGCTGACTCAAGCGGATAAATTGGTTGTCACCGATAATGGTGTCAAAATCATCGGTTACACCGATTTACCAAGCCGTTTACCAACGCAATCATCTCAGCTATATGGTACTAACCTTGTTAACTTGATGAAGCTGTTATGCAAAGAAAAAGATGGCGAAATCACGATTGATTTTGATGATTTAGTCATTCGCGGCGTTACGGTTATCAAGCAAGGCGAAATCACCTGGCCAGCACCGCCAATTCAAGTTTCAGCTCAGCCACAAGCGAAGCCGAAAGCCGTTGAAAAGGTGAAAGCGCCAGAGAAAAAGATGTCACCGGTAACCAAAATGGCGCTGATGGCACTGGCTATCATCTTGTTTGGATGGTTCGCCAACTCAGCTCCAGCCGAGTTTTTATCGCACTTTACCGTCTTTGCGCTGGCTTGTGTGGTGGGATACTACGTGGTGTGGAACGTCACCCATGCGCTGCATACCCCGTTGATGTCGGTCACTAACGCCATCTCAGGGATTATTGTTGTTGGTGCATTGCTGCAAATTGGCAGCGGTGGCTGGGTAAGTTTCTTATCCTTTATTGCGATCTTGATCGCAAGCATCAATATTTTCGGTGGGTTCACAGTAACTCAACGTATGTTAAAAATGTTTCGTAAGGGATAAGGAGTAACTTATGTTGTCAAGTGGAGTTGTGACAGCAGCCTACATCGTTGCTGCTATCCTATTTATTTTCAGCCTTGCGGGGCTATCTCGCCATGAAAGTTCTCAACGAGGGAACACATACGGCATTATCGGTATGGGGATTGCCCTGATTGCAACCATCTTAGGACCTCATAGCGCGAATGTGGGTTGGATGATTGTGGCAATGGTGATCGGTGCCGTAATTGGTATTCGTTTAGCCAAAAAAGTTGAAATGACCGAAATGCCTGAGCTGGTTGCTATTTTGCACAGCTTTGTGGGTTTGGCAGCGGTACTTGTGGGCTTCAACAGCTTTATTGCAAGTGAAGGTCATGCCAGTAGCGTGATGGAAAATATTCATTTAACGGAAGTTTTCTTGGGCATTTTCATCGGTGCGGTCACGTTTACAGGCTCAATTGTGGCTTATGGCAAACTGTCAGGAAAAATGTCATCGAAGCCGATGATGCTACCAAATCGCCATAAGCTTAACCTTGCAGCCTTAGTCGTTTCATTTATTTTGCTGGTTATTTTCGTTAAAACTGACAGCGTTGGCTTACAAGTGTTTGTCATGTTGATCATGACCGCGATTGCATTAGCCTTCGGTTGGCATTTAGTTGCCTCTATCGGTGGTGCAGATATGCCAGTGGTTGTTTCCATGCTGAACTCATATTCAGGATGGGCAGCGGCAGCGGCAGGCTTCATGCTCAGTAATGACTTACTTATCGTGACAGGGGCCTTAGTTGGTTCATCGGGTGCTATCCTTTCTTATATCATGTGTAAAGCAATGAACCGTTCGTTTATCAGTGTTATTGCTGGCGGGTTTGGTACTGATGGTTCATCAACAGGTTCTGAAGAAGAGATGGGCGAATACCGCGAAACGACAGCGGAAGAAGTGGCTGAAATGTTGAAAAACTCCACTTCAGTGATCATCACTCCGGGCTATGGTCTGGCGGTAGCTCAGGCGCAGTATCCGGTGCATGATATTACGGCAAAACTGCGTGAACGTGGTATCAATGTTCGTTTCGGTATTCACCCAGTTGCAGGGCGCTTACCGGGGCACATGAACGTACTGTTAGCGGAAGCGAAAGTTCCTTATGACATCGTATTAGAAATGGATGAAATCAATGATGATTTCGCCGAAACAGATACGGTGCTGGTTATCGGCGCGAATGATACCGTGAACCCAGCGGCACAAGAAGATCCAAACAGCCCAATTGCGGGTATGCCTGTGTTAGAAGTTTGGAAAGCAAATAATGTCGTTGTGTTTAAGCGCTCAATGAATACAGGGTATGCAGGGGTACAAAACCCACTGTTCTTTAAAGAAAATACTCAAATGTTATTTGGTGATGCGAAAGCAAGCGTGGATGCAATTTTAAAAGCGCTGTAATTGCTTATCATTGACAATATAAAATAAAACGCCCTGAATTCAGGGCGTTTTTATATCTGAATATTTTGTTTTTTATTATTAATCGAATCATGAGTAATTAAGAATGGTCATTAAAAAGATAATAGAAAAAGCTCATAAATATTTCCATTTATGAGCCTCTAAATTTGATTGTTACTGCCAGTTTAACTAATCATCTGCGGCACTAATAGGGCAGACAAAACCATCAGGTTTAATCGCTAATAAATCGCATTTTAGCTTATCAATAACATGTTCAGCAGTATTACCTAAGAATGCAGCTGAAAGCCCAGTACGACCTAATATACCGAGTACCACGACACCTGCGTGTAACTCTTCACACATGTCAGGAATGATTTTTTCAGGTAACCCTTCACGAACATGGGTGTATTTCTCATCAATCGCAAATTTCTGCCGCAGGCTTTTCATGGCTATCAGATGCTGACCGCGTAGGGCATTGTTATACAAGCTTGGGTCAAAATCAGGCAGCTCAATGGCAATGTTCATTGGCGCAATCGGGTAAGCGCTAACTAAATGAATTTCCTGCTCTTTAATAACCCGTCGCGCGAGATCTTGGGTTTTCTCAACCAATTTGATATTTAGGTCATCATGGTAAGATTCTTCATTAGAAAGATTCACTGCAACCACAACAGAACCGTGATCTGGCCAAACTTTATCTTTTACCATCCAAACAGGACACGGGCATTTTCTTAATAAATGCCAGTCTAGCGGGGTAAAAATGATGGACTCTAAGTTGTCAGTTTGATGCGCCATTTTCAGTAGAAGGTCATGTTGACCGCTGATCACTTCCTGAATGATGGCTTCATAAGGCTTGTTGTGCCAAATGACTTTAATTTCTATCTCAATACCCGCTTCTAAATAAAAATGGGCTTGCTGTTTGATCCAAGCAGCTTTTTGGCTGATCACCCCTTTGCGCATCGCATTGCGTTCTTCAGGAGAAAGCAGGGTGGTCATGTCATAAGATAGGTCGTAGATAGGCAGGAAGGCTTTTATCCGTCCGCCATTACGCTGCACGATATAAACTGCACGCCTTAATGCCGGTTGATCATCCTGATTTGGGTCGATTGCTACTAAAAGATTTTTATAGTTAGCCATGCTGACATCCTCTCAATAAACGGATAGTTCCATCTCTCTAAACTATGTTATTGGGGATAAATACGCAAGAAATGTGATTAAAAAGTAACAACGGATCACAAAGTTTGTGACCCGTTTATAGGAATACTAGCAAGAAACAGGGGATACTTTACCAGCGATATCAGTCAGTTTCGCCATATCGTCGATGGTAATATATTTACCTTTAACGCTGAGCATACCGCTTTTTTGGAAGCGGCCTAACAGACGGCTAATTGTCTCAACGGTTAAGCCAAGGTAATTACCAATATCGCCACGAGTCATGGTGAGTCTGAATTCTCTTGGTGAGAAACCACGCTCAGCAAAACGATGAGATAGGTTAAGAATAAATGCAGCTAAACGCTCTTCCGCATTTTTCTTAGATAATAAGAGGATCATTTCTTGGTCCCCTTTAATTTCACCGCTCATCAGGCGCATAATTTGCTGGCGCAGGTTAGGCATTTTGCCAGATAAATCGTCCAGCGTTTCAAATGGAATTTCACAAACCATTGAAGTTTCTAGCGCTTGAGCAAAACTTGGGTGCTGTGTATGAATAATGGCATCAAAACCAACGAGGTCGCCCGCTAAGTGGAAACCGGTAATTTGCTCATCGCCTTCTTCAGTAATGGTGTAGCTTTTAATTGTGCCAGAGCGAATAGCGTATAAAGAACGTAATTCATCGCCGGCTTTAAATAAAGCTTGGCCTTTTTGAATAGGTTTTTTACGTTCGATAATATTATCGAGTTGATCCAGTTCGTGTTCATTCAGAGTAAAAGGAATACACAGCTGACTAATACTGCAATCCTGGCAATGAATAGCACAACCACCAGACTGGATGCGACGAACAACTCTTTTTTCTGGGATCATATTAAATGCTCAATCAGGTTAAAATTATTGATATGAGTCAATTTTAGCATAAGATAATTGATCAGGTAAGGGCTATATAAGACAGAAACGAGTTATTAAATAAAAAAGCAAAGAATGCTAAATTTACCAATCTAATAGATTCAGCAGATCATGCTAATTTACGGGATATTCGCAATTTCATGATTTGACATATATTAAATACATAAATTTAATATATAAAAAGAGGGACAAAAAACTTAATAAAAACACGTTTTATTTTACGTCATTTATTAGCATTAAATTAACACAAGAATAAACAGAAAAATATCATTTTTTCCTATTAACTTATAAAAAGAGGTCATAATGAATAACAATTTGATGTCGTTGCCCCCATTAATGACAGCTGTCGACATTATTGATCCAAGCGTTTCGGATGAACTGCAGCTAATAGAAATTCCGCTCCCTAAACTCCTTCCTGGTCATTTAATCGTTAAAGTGGAAGCCTCAGGTGTTAACCGTCCTGACATTTTCCAACGCAAAGGCTCATACCCACCACCGCCAGATGCTTCACCAATCATGGGACTTGAGGTATCAGGTACAGTTGTGGCTAAAGCTGATGATGTAACAACGTGGGCGATAGGCGACCGAATTTGTGCACTTGTAGCAGGTGGTGGTTACGCAGAGTACTGCTTAGTGCATCAGGATATTGCTTTGCCATTAGGAAATTTATCCTTTGAAGAAGGGGCTGCTATCCCAGAAAACCTTTTTACTGTTTGGGCGAATATGTTCCAGATTGGGCAGTTGAAAAAAGGGGAAACAGTACTTATTCATGGTGGTACCTCGGGTATTGGTAGTGTCGCCATCATGTTAGCAAAAGCCTTTGGTGCCACGGTGATAACGACGGTTGGCTCAGAAGATAAAGCGATAGCGGCGAAATCACTTGGTGCGGATTGTGTGATTAATTACCGAACAGACGATTTTGTTAAAGTGACTCAGGAGTATACAAATCATCATGGTGTGAATATGGTCGTCGATATTATTGGTGGAGACTATGTCAGTAAAAATTACGTAGTAGCCGCAAAATTTGGACGGATTATCCAAATTGGCATGATGAAAGGAAACCCAACTCAGCTGAACATGATGCCAATGATGGTAAAACGTTTAACCCACACTGGATCGACAATGCGCTCTCGAAGCAATGAAGAGAAAGCGCAAATCGCAAAAGAGCTGCATCAGCAAGTTTGGGGAATGTTACAGAATGGTAAGATAAAACCAATAATTAACAAAATATATACATTGTGTCAGGTGGAACGTGCACATCACCATATGGAGTCAGGGGATTTGATTGGTAAAATTATTTTAGTAAACAGGTAGCTACGACCTAACTATTTTTTAATCTTTATATAATTAGATAATAATTACGTAGGGTATTATTTGTTATTTATAACAAATAATTTACATTATCAAGTCTTTTGAGCGTAAATATCTCTTTACAGATGATTAATTTTTGAATTTTTGTGCCTGTCCACAAATCCGAACAAAATTAAGATGAGTTTGTTAATGTTTTAATGAAGATGGATTATATCTATAGACAAGTTGGCTCATTAACGGCTTGTCTACTACTGAATATAGGTTAAGGATATAAGTCTAGTCATATCATTAACAAGTTGTCATTCGACACAGACATCCCCCCGTTATTGCACTTTCCAATGATAATGAGTTGAGTAACTTAATGCAGCTGGTGCCAGCCAGCTGTAGTTTGAAGGTGTAGTGATAATGAATAATTTTAAAAATAAAAGCATGAACGTAGATGCATTGTTCCTCGGACCTAAATCTGAAAATGCGGTATTTTTCAGAGAAATGATGGAATATGCGGTGACTGAGCATATGCATTGGCGTTCTGGTTATCATCCTGAAGATCCCGATTTAATTACTACCGTCGATAGATATGCACCGGAATATCGGGATACGTTATATCGCACCGAAGGTATCCTTAATCAGCTTTCCTCAAAGTTAAAAACTACGTCAGTGCCTTGGTTTTCACCGCGTTACATGGGGCATATGAACGCGGATACTTTGATGATCTCCAATCTCGCGTATGTCATGGCTATGATGTACAACCCAAATAACTGCGCACAAGAATCTTCACCGACAACGACGGTATTAGAAATCGAAGCGGGGTTAGATTTATGCGGTATGTTTGGGTATGACGTGCAAAAATCTTGGGGGCACATTACCTCGGGTGGCACAGTAGCTAACTACGAAGGGTTATGGGTCGCGAGAAACATTAAAACCTTACCTTTAGCCATGGCATCCCACCCTCAAGCCAAACAACTCTTAACGGATGTTTCAGAAAACGCGTTACTGAATATGCGTACTAGTGATGTATTGGATCTGATTGATGAGTTGAAAAAGCAAGGGTTGTTTGAAGAAATTCGCAATCTGACCTGCCGAGGCACCGGTGTTGAACAAGGTAAACTCGGTAAATTGTTAGTGCCGCAATCCAAGCATTATTCGTGGATGAAAGCGATGGATATCTTAGGGTTAGGGCAGCAAAACATTGTTCAACTTCCCGTTGATAAACGTTATCGCACGGATGTTTCGCAAATGCGTGACATTGTTTTCTCATTGATTGAAAAAGGCGAGCCTATTCTTGCAGTGGTCGCTGTTGTAGGTACCACTGAAACAGGTGCTATTGATAACGTCGCTGAAGTCATTAAATTACGCGAGGAATGTGAGCAACGCTTTGGCGTTTCATTCTATGTGCATATTGATGCGGCGTATGCAGGTTATGCCTGCGCAATGTTCCGTGATGAAAACAACCAATTCCTTGAATATGATGCGCTTATTGCTCGTTACCATGACGAAGGTGTTTTCCCGCCAGATATCGTTTGGCCAAAGCCTGATGTTTATCAGAGTTTCCGAGCTTTAAACCAAGCTGACTCCATCACAGTCGATCCGCATAAAGTCGGTTTTATCCCTTATGCTGCTGGGGCGATTTGTATGAAGGACAAACGCATTGTCGATTTGATTTCCTATCATGCTGCCTATGTGTTTGAAGAAGTGAAAGAAAGTAGTCGTAAAACCGATAAACAACAGAATGTATTACTGGGTTCATCGATTATGGAAGGCTCAAAAGCTGGTGCGACGGCAGCGGCGGTATGGGCTGCACATCGGTTAGTTCCGCTGAACTTATTGGGGTATGGCAAAGTCATTGCGGCTGGGGTAACAACCGCCAATTGGATGATTGAAAAAATCAATGCCAGCGAGCCGTTTGTGATTGATGGGCGTGAGTTTACATTGGCAGCGATGCCTGCACCGGATTTCCACATGATCAACTTTATGTTCAGGGAAACGGGAAACACCTCACTAGAGAAACAAAACCAGTTAAATAAACGTTTGTATGAACTCTGCTCTTATGCAGCAGGACGCACTTATGCAAATGATTTTTTAACGTCGTCAACATCACTAACCCATGAAGAGTACGGTGATAATCCTCAGAATCTGTGTCTAGAGGCGAATTTCAAGGAAGAGGAATGGCACAAAGTCCATTCAATTTATGTATTAAGGGCCGCAATTATGACCCATTGCCTGCGCGATAAACAGCACTTCGATAACTACTGGAATGAATTAAGAAACATCTTTGAAGACAAACTACAACAGCTCATTGATGAAGAAAATAAACGTAATCATTCCATTCAAAAAGTTAGTGTTTAATTAATTTTGTTAGGATCTCAATATGAAAAATCGCACACTTGGTAGTGTTTTTATTGTTGCAGGTACTACGATCGGCGCTGGAATGTTGGCAATGCCAATTGCAGCGGGAAGTAATGGGTTTTCAGTCAGTTTGGTGATGTTGTTTGGTCTGTGGGCGCTAATGTGCTACACCGCGTTATTGCTGGTGGAAGTTTACCAGCATGAATCCCATGAAACAGGGATAGGTAGCGTTGCTCAGCGCTATTTAGGCTCGAGTGGGAAGTTCATCACGGGTTTTAGTATGATGTTTTTAATGTATGCCTTAACCGCCGCCTATGTGACGGGAGCAGGGCAAATCATTACCTCCAATCTGAAAGGTAGTTTTGCCATTGAAATGGCAGACTGGATGGGCATTGTCGTCTTTACCATCATTGGTGGTGGGGTTGTTTGCTTTGGTACCTCATCCGTCGATTTTATTAACCGCATCTTGTTTACTGCGAAAATCGTCTTTTTAGTGATCATTCTGGCAATGATGTTCCCGCATGTGGAACAGTTAAATTTACTATCAGCACCAACCGATAAAATTTTGATCCTCGCGGCTATCCCAGTCTTCTTTACCTCATTTGGTTTCCACGGAAGTGTGCCAAGTGTTGTGAAATATATGGGCGGTGATGTCAAAAAACTGCGAATTATCTTTGTGTTAGGAAGTGCGATTCCGCTAGTTGCTTACATTTTATGGCAAATCGCTACGCTGGGCAGTATTGGCATGAATACCTTTGTGGGTATTTTAGCTGAGAATTCTGGGTTAAATGGACTATTGGAAGCCATTAAAGCGGTTGCGCAGTCAGGTAAAACTGAATTCGTCGCGCAAATGTTTATGAGCCTTGCATTAGCCACATCATTCCTTGGGGTTGCGTTAGGCTTGTTTGACTTCTTAGCTGACTTGTTTAAGCGCCAAGATAATGCATCTGGGCGTATCCAAACCGGGCTGATTACCTTTTTACCTCCGCTTGTTTTCGCATTGTTTTACCCGAAAGGTTTCGTGATGGCGTTGGGTTATGCGGCAATCGCGCTGTCTATCTTAGCGTTATTACTGCCAAGTGCGATGGCTCTGAAATCTCGCCATGTTAACCCTCGCAAATACCAAGTACTTGGTGGTAAGCCAGCATTAGTGATTGTATTCCTGTGTGGTATCGCAGTTATCGGCATCCAGCTCGGTATTGTCTTCAAAGTTCTGCCGGATATTGGCTAACACTAACGAGTTATTGTTTTGATTTAGAAAGCCAGTTCTCTCGCAGAACTGGCTTTTTTCATTTACTTGGATCACTAAAAACACTTTTTGTACTCTAAGACGCTAATTTTCTCGCTATCATAATGATAATAGTTATCATTAGCACACAATGATAAAAACAGATATATCTAATTCTGGCATTATTCAGAAAACCGATTATGATATTAGATATATCGGTTTTTATTTTTTGCACATTTACTGAGAGACCAAATGGACAATCCAAAAACCCTCGATACATGTCTATGTGGGGGTAAAAGTGTTCGGCGCATGTTTAATCCAAAACAGCTGCGTATTTATATTTTGCATTTACTCGTAGATGGCGCGAATTATGGTTATGAACTGATAAAAAAAATCAGTGAGGAAACAGCTGGATTTTATTGCCCAAGCCCTGGCGTGATTTATCCGACACTGACATTACTGGAAGAACTGAATTTTATTTCAACCAGTAAAGAAACGGGTAAAGGGCGTAAATGCTTTGCTATCACGCCGGAAGGCCGCTGCTTTTTACTTTTGAAAGCGGACATTCTGGCTGAAGTTAAAATGAAGCTAAATTATGCGCAAGAGCTGAAAGCGGGTAACCAATTTGCCAATGAAATTGAGTTAGCGGTAGATAAATTCAAATCATTACTCCGGCATAAAATTGTATTACAGCAGTTATCAAAGCAAGAATCGGCTCAAGTGGTGGATATTATCAACCAAGCCGTAAAACGAATTGAGCAAGTGAATGAGGCGCTATTAGTTTCTGAAAATAACGTAGTCTCGGAAAATAATGCCGTTTTAGAGAAGAACGCAGTAGAAGGAAAATAACATGGCAAAAACCCGTCATATTATCCAAGTTAAAGAGCAAATTCATATGAAAGAGACCATGCAGCCAGAACAAGTGATGCAGCCGGAAGAAAATAAGCAAACTGAGCCAAAAGAAGAACAGGCAGATTCCGTGCCGAAGAGTAAGGTTAAATTTAAAGAGGTAGTTTGTCCTAGTGTGCCAATGTCATACTTTAAGCGAGCAAAAAAACAGAAATATTAAGTTAGATGTAACACAGGTGGCAAAACAGTTATTCATAAAATGAGAGTAAATAGGGTGATTGACCCCATTTCACCGATAAGGATTTGCGTTACTTTATTAATAATTATTTTGTCACGGTATTATTTTATCACGGTATTGTTTTGTTATTGAAGCAATGAAAAGCCCCTAGTGCACGTTGGCATCTAGGGGCTTTATTATTTTAGATCTCTAGCAAAGTTTGAATTCGCTTCATTTCCTCAATCCACTGTTGCTGAAGAAGAGGCTTCTGATGCGCAACTTTACGTTGTTTATCTGCTGCTAACTTTTCTTCCAGCTCCAACAGCTGCTCAAGTAGGTCATCTTCATGAGAATGAGGCATGACCCCTTGTGTATTTTCAGAAATTAAACGGGTTTGGCTCTCTTCCAACTCGTTCTCTGAGAAGGCGGATTGTTTCTCTATCTTCTGGTAAATTTCTTCCAGATCCAGATACTCTTCCAAGCGATTATTATGAATATACCAATAACGCTGGCAACTATTTTCAATTAACCATTTATCATGACTAACGACTAACAGCGCCCCTTCGAATTGGGAAATTTGCTCACTCAGCGCTTCCTTACCTTCAAGATCAAGGTGGTTTGTCGGTTCATCCAGCAAAATTAGCGCATATTGCGCCAAACTTAGCCCAATAAATAACAAACGCGCTCGTTCACCACCACTTAGCGTTGCCACTTTTTGCTGATGGCGAGAATAGGCAAATCCTGCACTGATCAGCGCCATTTTTCGCTGTTCATCGGTGATAGGGGCAAAATGCCGCAATGCATCGATTAAACTATCATGGTCATTCAACTGAGTTAATTGCTGATCGTAATAACCTACTGAAATCGTTGGATGGAACTTTAACTGTGTTTCATAACGCAGGTCAGCAAGGTATTGCTGCCAAATCAAACGCAGTAGCGTGGACTTTCCGCAGCCATTGGCACCCATAATGGCAATTCGGTCACCGCTTTTCACTTGCGAAAAGGGGACTGAAAACAGAAATTGTCCATCCGGCGTGGTGACTTGTGTATTATCTAACTCAAGTACTCGATCCGCAGGTATCGCTTTTCCATTCAGTAACAATTGCCATTGATAGCCTTCAGTGAGGTCTGTTTGATCCTCTTTTAAACGATCTATCTGTTTTTCCATTTGCTTCGCTTTTCGAGCAAGCCCTTCATTGTCATAAACTTTGCCCCAAATCGCTAACCGCTTGGCACTTGAAGCAATACGGTCAATTTCCTTTTGCTCGGCGTTAAAGCGATGCTCATCGGCGCGGTCGGTTTCTGCTAATGCTCGGCGTGCTTGGCTGCATGGAAGCCGATAAAAATGCAGAGTTTTATCTCGCAAAATCCACGTACTGTTTGTCACCTTATCCAACAAAGATTGGTCATGAGAAACCAACACAAAGCTACCTTTCCAACTTTGAAGGAAATTCCCTAACCAAATAAGGGTAGGTAAATCCAAATGGTTACTCGGTTCATCTAACAGCAATAAATCAGGCTGGCTGATTAACGCACGCCCTAACAGTAAACGCGTATGTTGACCGCCACTAATGGCATTTGCCGATTGCTCCCACTGATGAGGTGCAAACCCTAATTCCGTTAATAACACTTCTGCTCGCCAACGTTCAGAAACATGTTCTTGCGTGGGCAGTTTTTGCAGTAGCGCATCTATCAAGGTTAATGGGGCGACTTCCGCAGGAAGATGCTGCTCGATATACGCAGTCACACAATGATTGGAATAGGTAATTTGCCCGCTATTTGGCGATAACTGAGAGGTCAAAAGCTTCAATAAGGTACTTTTGCCGCTACCATTGTGACCAATCAAACCAATACGGTCACCTTGAAGTAAAGTGAAGCTGATATCAGACAGTAATGAGGTGGTGGAGGTATCGTAGTTTAATGATTTTACAGATAATAATGTGCTCATAGCTTACTCAATTTCTAGGCGTAAAAACGCCGGGTATCGTCGATACGACAACCCAGTAAGCTGAGAAAAGACTCTTTAGCTGCTTTGCTCAGGCAGGGTTATCGCAGTGTAACACTGTGAAAGCCTGAGCTCTGGCGATTACCAAAGAAGTGTGAGTATTCAATAAGATCACACAACAGCATAAGATTAGCCTCCTTTTTTATTTTCAATATTTCGGTTGAACAATGGGGTGGATGATAGCAAAGAAGGGGATTTTAGAGCAATAGACCCATTCATTCTGTTTATCTGTTGTTACGAATTATTGGTATAAATCATTCTTATAATGGCGTTGCTTTGATGAATAAAACTGCTGAGCGTTAGGGTTTAGCGCCATCGATGGTTAAAATTGAGCCTCAAACAACAAGAGAGATAATAATGGATATACAAATTAGAACGGCAACCCGTGAAGATGCCCCGCTGATTTTAGACATGATTATTGAGTTAGCCGTCTATGAAAAAGCGCGTCATGAAGTAAAAGCCAGTGTTGCTGATATTGAAAACTCATTGTTCGCACCAGACTCCAAAACCGAAGCGTTACTGTGTTACGTTGACGGTAAACCGGCGGGTTATGCCGTATTTTTTACCAGTTATTCAACATGGTTAGGCAATAATGGGATTTATTTAGAAGATTTGTACGTTTCACCCGAGTGCCGTGGCGCGGGGGCAGGAAAAAAACTCCTCAAGCACATTGCTCAATTGGCTTTTGAACGCCAGTGCCAGCGCTTAGAGTGGAGCGTATTAGATTGGAATCAGCCAGCCATTGATTTTTACCAAAGCATCGGTGCACAACCACAAGACGAATGGGTTCGATATCGCATGGATGCTGAAACAATTGCGAAGTTTGCCAATTAATTTGCTAGTAAAGCAATATTAACTGCTAAAAAAACATTAACGCTTAAATAATATTTTCATCACCATGTCAAAGCCAGCAAATAACGTTGCTGGCTTTATTGTTACTTTTTTATATTCCTATCTACACTTGAAACAATCTCTTTTTTCGAGAGGGTGACTTTTTTGTGATACATAACGATTTAACCTAAGCTAAATTCTGATAAAGTTATAATAAATAATAAGATAGCATCGCAAAATGGCTGTTATATAGACTTTGTCCGTTATAAAAATAATAAAACAATAAAATGTAGATGATATTTATTTCAAGAGAAAACAGTTTTGTAATGTGACTAATTAATTTAATTATCGACCAAAAACAACTGTGGTTCACTAATTTATTCAATGAATAGAGAAGGGATGGTATGAAAATAAATAAGCGCAAAGTATCGTTTTATCTTATTTTGGTTCTGGCAATTATAGCGGCCGGATATTATTACTGGAGCCAAAACTCGAGTAGTCTTCCAGAGGGTTTTGCACAAAGTAATGGCAGAATTGAAGCCACCGAGATAGATATAGCGACTAAAACAGCGGGGCGAATCGATACCATCCTTGTCAAAGAAGGGGACTTTGTCCAACAAGGGCAAGAACTCGCCCGTATGGATACCCGTGCCCTACAGGAACAACTCCATGAAGTACAAGCTCAGTTACGCCAAGCCATTAGTGCGGTTGCCACGGCAGAGTCAGGGTTAGTACAGCGCAAAAGTGAAAAGCTGGCGGCTCAGGCAGTTGTTCGTCAACGTGAAGCGGAGCTAGATGCTGCACAAAAACGGTTAAATCGTTCTCGCGTCCTAGTGAAAACTAAAGCCGTTTCTCAACAGCAAGTGGATGACGACACAGCACAAATGCAAGGTGCAAAGGCTGCGCTTGAAGCTTCAAAGGCTCAAGTTGCTGCATCCACCGCCGCCATTGACTCTGCACAAGCGGGTATCGTCCAAGCGAAAAACCGCGTAGAAGCTGCAACGGCAACAGAAAGACGCATCACGGCTGATTTAGAAGACAGTATTCTAAAAGCACCACGTAATGGACGCATTCAATATCGAGTGGCGGAGCCAGGTGAAGTCCTTGGTGCGGGTGGTCGCGTGCTGAACATGGTGGATTTAAGTGACGTGTATATGACCTTTTTCTTGCCAACAGAACAAGCTGGCAAGGTTGCTCTTGGAAGTGAAGTTCATATTATTCTCGATGCAGCCCCAAATATTGTGATCCCAGCCAAAACCTCATTCGTTGCCAGTGTTGCACAATTTACGCCTAAAACAGTGGAAACCCAAAATGAACGCTTGAAACTAATGTTCCGCGTTCGTGCACGTATTTCTCCTGAATTGCTGGAAAAACACCTTGAATATGTCAAAACAGGTTTGCCCGGAAAAGCATACGTTCGCTTAGATGCACAAGCCGCATGGCCAACTGATCTTGAGGTGAGATTACCACAATGATCGCTAACACAATGATCCATAAAACAAAGACCGATAAATTGATGGATGATGTGATTGTTGATTTACAGCATGTCAGCCAACATTACGGTGATAACTGTGCGTTGGATGACATCACTCTCGCAATTCCTGCTCGAAAAATGGTGGGGCTGATTGGTCCCGATGGCGTGGGCAAATCAAGCTTAATGTCACTGATTGCAGGCGCCCGTGTGATCCAGCAGGGGCAAGTCAATGTACTCAATGGGGACATGCATAACAGCGACCATCGTCGCAACGTTTGCCCTAAAATTGCTTACATGCCTCAAGGGTTAGGAAAAAACCTCTACCATACGCTTTCCGTGTACGAGAACGTGGATTTTTTCGGCAGATTATTTGGGCAATCCAATGAAGAGCGAGCGTATCGCATTCAGGATCTTCTTGAAAGTACAGGGCTAGCTCCCTTTAAAGACCGACCCGCAGGAAAGTTATCGGGAGGAATGAAGCAAAAGCTAGGGTTATGCTGTGCGTTAATTCATGACCCAGATTTATTAATTCTTGATGAACCGACAACGGGAGTTGACCCCTTATCTCGGGCACAGTTTTGGGATCTTATCGACCGCATTCGAGAACGCCAAACCAATATGAGCGTGCTGGTGGCAACGGCCTATATGGAAGAAGCGGAGCGATTTGATTGGTTGGTGGCGATGGATGATGGCAAGGTGATGGCAACTGGGCATGCTTCTGAATTAAAAGCCCAAACGGGTTGTAATGACCTCGAAGCGGCCTTTATCGCGTTATTACCCGAAGAAAAACGTGCTGGTCACCAAAAAGTGGTTATTCCTCCTCGAGATACACGAGGTGATGACGTTATCGCTATCGAAGCTCAGGATTTAACGATGCGTTTCGGTAACTTTGTGGCGGTGGATCATGTGAATTTTAAAATTCCGAAAGGGGAGATATTCGGCTTTTTAGGTTCCAACGGGTGTGGTAAATCCACCACCATGAAAATGTTAACAGGCTTATTGCAAGCCAGTGAAGGGCAAGCATGGCTCTTCGGGCAAGAGATTGATCCAAAAGATATTGAAACCCGCAAACGCGTGGGATACATGTCCCAAGCTTTCTCCTTGTACAGCGAATTAAGTGTTCAGCAAAACCTTGAATTACATGCCAAACTATTCCACATTCCCGAAGATAAAATTAACCA
>NZ_WLUG01000054.1:0-39474 GCF_009706505.1 Providencia sp. wls1922
TAGACTTAGCGGCGATAATCAATAAATGGACCGTCAGCCACGGAACGGCGCTCAACTAAACGCGGATGAACTTCAATCGTTTGCGCATCTTCGCGTTTATTCACAATACGATCGAGCAACATCGCAAACGCCATCTGACCTAAACGCTCTTTCGGCTGGTGGATTGTGGTTAATGCAGGGGTGAAATAGCGCGCATTACGCACGTTATCATAGCCAATAATGGAAATATCTTGAGGAACGCGTAATCCCATCTCGTCAGCCGCACAGATTGCTCCCATCGCCATGATGTCTCCACCACAGAAGACGGCAGTAGGGCGGTGTTTGTTACTGAGGATCTGCATCATCGCTTTATAGCCAGATTCTGGCTCGAAATCCCCTTGAACAATCCATTCATCTTTCAACGTGACTTTGGCTTCTTCCATGGCTTTTTTGAAGCCAGTTAAACGCCCAATACCTGTATTTCTTTCAAGAGAGCCAGGGATCACGCCAATTTCACGATGACCACGGTCAATAAGATAACGACCCGCTAAATAACCACCGTGGAAAGAGTTATCAATAATACTGTCAGTGAAATCTCCGCGAGAGGTACCCCAGTCCATGACAACCATTGGGATATTTCGGTAATCTTCCAACATACCAATCAAGGTGTCAGGGTATTCAGAACACATCACAAGTAGCCCATCGACACGTTTTTGTGCCAACATTTGCAAGTACGCTTTTTGTTTACCTAAGTTATTGTGAGAGTTACATAAAATTAGAGTATAGCCTTTCTCATAGCAACTATTCTCGACAGACTCAATCACTTCTGCGAAATAGGGGGCTTCACTTGATGTTGCCAACAGGCCAATTGATTTGGTGTGGTTGACTTTTAAACTACGCGCAACCGCACTCGGAGAATAATTGAGCTCTTTGATGGCGGCCCAAACGGCTGTTTTTGTATCATCAGCGACAAAACGCGTCTTGTTGATAACATGGGAGACGGTTGTGGTAGAGACGCCCGCACGTTTCGCCACATCTTTAATTGTTGCCATGAGAAGAAAAAACTCCTAACCAAAACTTGGTCTCTAAAATAATTCTAGTTAAATAATTACCTGCATATTGATGCATAGTACCTTTGCTGGCAATAATTTAGCGATTTGTTGTCGATTTTGTCTGATCTAGCGCAAAAACGAAAGAAATAATTGATGTTATAACATGTGATATAGACACTGGTTTTACGTTTTTGTGCATGTATACTGAAATAACCTTTTTATTTTATGGTTATTTGATAATTCAATTTCTTTATATGAGAGGGTCTCATGGATACAGATTTTAAATATGGATTGCTAGCTGCGTTTGGCTCTTTAGCTGTAATTATTTTGTTTGCTGTGCACATTTTCTGATTTCATTTCCATCCTATCTACTAAGGATGAGAAATAATTAAGGGCGAGTATTATACTCGCCCTTAGTCATTTTAGATCTGAACTAAAATTAAGCCAGATTTTCTTCAACAAATTTCCAGTTAACCAGCGCCCAGAAGTTTTCTAAGTATTTTGGACGTGCGTTACGGTAGTCGATGTAGTATGCGTGTTCCCAGATATCAACAGTCAGAACTGGCTTATCGTCACCAGAAATTGGTGTTGCCGCGTTAGACGTGTTAACGATAGCCAGGCTGCCATCTGCTTTCTTCACTAACCAAGTCCAACCTGCACCGAAGTTTTTAACTGCGGCATCAGTGAATTGCTCTTTGAATTGAGCAAATGAACCGAATGCTTTGTTGATAGCTTCTGCAACTTTACCAGTTGGCTCGCCGCCTGCATTTGGTGCCAAGCAGTGCCAGTAGAAAGTGTGGTTCCAAACTTGAGCCGCGTTATTGAATACGCCAGCTTCAGAAGTTTTAATGATTTCTTCTAAAGACAGACCTTCAAATTTAGTGCCTTTGATCAGGTTATTCAGGTTAACAACATAAGTGTTGTGGTGCTTACCGTAGTGGTATTCTAAGGTTTCAGCAGAGATATGAGGTTCTAAAGCATCTTTAGCATAAGGTAGAGCTGGTAATTCAAAAGACATTGCGTACTCCTTGATTGCTTTTATTCAGTGTTTAGGGTGTTTGCTCGTAAAATGAGCGAAATTAAATGTACTTCTATTAATTAATCTACTTCTAGTGTAGTGACGTCGAGCCGTGGTGAGCTATTGCGCCGCATTGTAAGTCATGATTTATCATAACAGAATACAGGTTACAGTAAGAAAAAACCTGTTCCATGATGCTATTTATGCCTTAATTGTTAGTAAGTTGCATAATAATTATTCCACTGCGTGTCGTTATTGTCATTGAAGAGCAGGGAAATACATCAAGTGTTATTAATTTGCTAATATATTAACAAATAACTCTCATGATTACACGGCAAAAACACCCAGAGTGAATTTTTTATAGTAAAAAGAAAACGTTGCTATTTGCTTTTCACCTTTTGAGTACAGCAAATAGGAGTGCTATAGTATTCACCTTATAAAACTGGCATATTGTATGAAACAATCACGGAACAATTTGCGATGTTTTGACTATGCCGGCGATTACACCGGTCAATGTGTTCTGTCTAATGAGTTGCCTTGCAAATGATTCAAAGTGGCTCAGTGACTGCAAAATCAGCACCCACGTTTTAGGATATAAAATGACAACTATCGAAAAAATTGAGCGCCAAGTTAAAGAAAATCCAATCTTATTATACATGAAAGGCTCTCCAAAACTGCCTAGCTGCGGTTTTTCTGCTCAAGCTGTTCAAGCTCTGTCTTCTTGCGGTGAGCGTTTTGCTTACGTTGATATTTTACAAAACCCAGATATTCGTGCAGAGCTACCAAAATATGCTAATTGGCCAACATTCCCACAGTTATGGGTTGATGGTGAGTTAGTTGGCGGTTGTGACATTATCGTTGAGATGTTCCAACGCGGCGAATTACAAGCTCTGATTAAAGAAACTGCAGACAAATACCGTCCAGCAGATGAAACCATCACTGAGTAATTAAATGGTTGAATAGGCTTTAATGCTTATATTGATGAAAACCGTATTAGCCTAAAACTAATACGGTTTTTTTGTTTTTAGGGGGCGAGGTTATTGAGGCTCACTAGGTAGTGGCCATCCACCTAATTTTTTCCATTTATTGACTAACTCGCAAAATAATAGCGCGGTACGGTTAGTATCGTATAGGGCACCGTGGGCTTGCTTGCCATCAAATGGAATACCTGCGGTGACACAAGCTTTTGCAAGAATGGTTTGTCCAAAAACTAATCCACTCAGTGCGGCGGTATCAAAGGTTGCGAAGGGATGAAATGGGTTACGTTTTAACCCAGAGCGTTCTGCCGCATTCATAACAAAGCTGTGATCAAAATTTGCGTTATGAGCCACCATGATCGCGCGATTGCAATCGGTATTCTTCATACCTTTTCGAATTGTTTTAAAAATGGCATGTAATGCTTCATATTCACTCACTGCACCACGTAGGGGGTTCGTGGGGTCAATGCCAGTGAACTCCAGTGCAGAGGGCTCCAAATTCGCACCTTCAAATGGTTCTACATGAAAATGCAGCGTTTCATCAATGGCTAGCCAGCCATCTTTGTCCATTTTGAGTGTAATGGCCGCTATCTCTAATAGACCATCAGTTTTAGGGTTGAACCCACCAGTTTCAACATCTATAACGACAGGGTAGTAACCCCGGAAGCGGTTAACCAGTGAGTTAGGGTTATTTTTTTCAGACATTAGGCTTTCAATTTACAGTTTCTGGTTGGCTTTCATTATGCCAAAGGGAATGCATTTTTGCAGGTAGATACTGAAGATATTTTAGGTGATGGTTATCACCACCTAAAAATATAAAATGTATGTGAGGGATTAATTTCCTAATCCTTTGCTCGCACTTTTATTTTCGATGAGCTCAATTTTATAGCCATCTGGATCTTCAACAAATGCGATAACGGTTGTACCACCTTTGACTGGACCAGCTTCACGAGTGATATTTCCACCTGCTTGACGAATGTCTTCACAGGTTTTAGCAACATTATCAACACCTAATGCAATATGACCATAAGCATTACCTAAGTCATATTCTGTTACGCCCCAGTTATAAGTTAACTCGATAACAGCACCTTCACTTTCATCGCTGTAACCGACAAACGCTAAAGAATATTTGTATTCTGTATTTTCGCTCGTGCGCAGTAAGCGCATACCTAATACTTTGGTATAAAAATCAACGGAGCGTTGCATGTCGGTAACACGGAGCATGGTATGTAGTAAGCGCATAATAGTAGTTTCCCTATAAATTCTTCAGGCAATAATGCTTAAAGTCGAATCGATTTATCTATTAATATAACGTGGCAATATGACTAAATACAGCGATTGAGGTTTATTTTTTAGTCATATCATGGCTATACTCAATTCGAGGGAGTATATCATAATTTTATGTTTATATTACGGGTGGTTAACGATGGCAGAACAACTTGAGTTTTTTGATATTCCAAGCCCTTGCCGTGGGATATGCCAGACCAACGAGCAGGGATATTGCCGTGGTTGTTATCGAACCCGAGATGAACGTTTTGGTTGGTTGCAGCTAACTAACGCAGAAAAACGTCATGTCATCCGTTTATGTCGCCAGCGATTTTTAAGATTAAATAATAAGAAAGTGGCTCAAGAAGAGATGAATGATCCTCAACAACCTCTATTTTGATTGATAATCAAACTATTAAAAATAAGATAATTCAATCAAAAATTAATTCATTTAGATTAATTACAATAGTTACATTTCAATAAAATTTTATTTATTCAAAATGATGATGAAGTTCATTTAAATCAACTGTAAATGACATAATTTTAAGAATAACTATATTACTTTGTTTTTTAAGGGTTTATTTGATATTGCATTTTTTATTGTTAGTTGTAATTACTATAAGGGTTAAAATAGATAGATTCGAAAGAAGAGTAAGGCTATTCTTATTAATAAGATAATTGATAGGTTGTCTTATTAAGTGATTATATTGTTTTTATATGAAAAATCATGGAGGAAAGTAAGATGTATATCACTCAATGATTTATTGATGCTCACTATATATAGGTATTTATGAGGTATTGGCTCAATAAAAGGTTGTAAAGATAAAAGGGAGTTAATATATAATTCAAAAAATAATATGTATTTGGTATATTTTTTAGACATTATAATTATATAAAGGAGGGTAAATTGGAATCTCAAATTGGAACTGAATTATCTCGTGTAGTCCGTATGTGGCGAGCATTGATTGACTATCGCCTCAAACCACTTAAACTCACGCAAACACATTGGGTAACACTGCATAATATTAGCCAGTTACCGCCCGAGCAGTCGCAGATTCAATTGGCAAAGGCAATTGGTATTGAGCAACCTTCCTTGGTCAGAACATTAGATCAATTAGAAGAAAAAAGGCTCATTTCTCGTCATACATGTGCGAATGACCGACGTGCTAAGAGAATCAAACTCACAGAGGAATCGGAGCCTTTCATCAAAACGGTTGATCAAGTGATTAATAATACTCGGACAGAAATTTTAAGTAATATTAGTCATGATGAACTAAGTCAGTTATCTTTATTACTGCTAAGATTGGAGAAAAATATTCTACGCTTACAGAATGATTCATAGACTAATAATTGTATTTTATAATTGATTTTTCATTCTATGAATGTAATTCGCATAAATATATATTAATCTAATAATTATAGCCACCATTCACATAATATGTACTTCTATCTAGTTACATGGTTTTATTATGTGAGGCGGCTTTGTATTTCACTACTATGAGTTAATTTTTAGATATATGGGATATTAAGGTGTAGAAATATGAATAAAAAATGTGGCTCAAGAAAGATAGAGAATTCAAATTGTATAAATTAGATTTTACTTGAATGATATCAATCACAAAAATTTAATAAATTCCCGCAATGGAACTCATAGACAAAAAGATAGTAAAGAGCTCAGATTCGATAAAAAGCATTATTAATAAGCTAAAAAGTAAAACGCTAATTATGATTTAAATAAAAAATGCGTTCATCGATTAATTAGTCGGTGAACGCATTTTATCTTGAGCTTATGTCAAATTATCGAGGTGACACAGTCACTGTATTTCCACTGTTTGCGATCATAACACGCTGACCTACACGGAAAGCGGCAGGATCTTGTTTCTGAACCACAACAATGTTTTTACCACTGTCTAAACGGATTTCAAGCTGCACACCTTGGCTTTTATTTAGGGCACCTTGTGCTTGTTGACCCGCTAAACCACCCGCGATTGCACCAGCTGCTGTTGCTAGCGTTTTACCAGTACCGCCACCGACGGTATTACCTAATAGACCACCGATAACTGCACCACCAATTGCTCCAATTACGTTACCATCTTCACCCGCTTGAATGGTAACTGGGCGTGCATTGAGTACGGTACCATAAGTCACAGTTTGGACTTGTTTAGCATCTTGAGCTGAAATAGTATCACCAGAAAGCGTACTTGTATTGACACAGCCAGATAACGCAACAACCGCAGCAACACCTACAAAAACTTTCTTAAGCATAATAACTCCTATGAGACTTGCTGTTCGTGGCAGTAACGTAGCATCGAAGATTTGTTCTTACCATAAGCACAACAACATCAAAAATTTGTTTTAGATAACAGAGCCTAGACTACTAATTTTGAATTAAATAATTCATCAACACTAGGTAAAATATCTCAAATTCCACCCAAAATCCCAATTCAAGGCACCCTTTGCTAAAGAATCATCTATTTTTTGACTATTTTAGAACATCAATTTATGGCAAAGGCTAAATAGGGGATTTTCACCTGTAATAAAAACTACTCACCTTAAGGTGTAGCAGATAATTACAGAATGAACCATTATAAATCAAATTTAAAAAAATGAGAGATAGCAAAGTGACTCATTGTTGCTATTTTGCTCACTATTTTCATCTCTTCTATCAATTATTTATTATTCCTGCGAAGCGCTACGAGAAATTGAATCGATCAGTTGACAAATTTTTCTCTAAAAGCACAATCTTTCCTAGTTTATCTCATCGAGTGAATAGACACGTTAAAGGGAATAATGATGATTAAATCGGGTCGCTATATCGGTGTTATGTCAGGAACCAGCCTAGATGGTGTTGATGTCGTATTAGCTGCAATTAATGATAAGTTTGTTGCAGAGCAAGCTAGCTTGAGCGCCGCATTTCCGATTGAGCTGAAAAAGCGCATTCTCAATATTTGCCAAGGGCAAGAAACAACACTTTCTGAATTGGGAAAAATAGACAGAGAACTTGGCACAATATATGCCGATGCCATTAATCAGCTGCTTCATCAAACGGGTCTATCTCCCGAAGATATTATTGCGATTGGTTGTCACGGGCAAACGGTTTGGCATGAACCTGATAGTGAAACACCATTTACTATGCAGATTGGTGATAACAATCGCATAGCGGCATTAACGGGAATAACGACTGTGGGGGATTTTCGCCGCAGAGACATGGCTTATGGTGGACAAGGTGCTCCGCTAGTTCCTGCATTTCATTTAGCCGTATTAGGGCATCCGACTGAAAAACGTATAGTGCTTAACATTGGCGGGATTGCTAATGTTACTGCATTGCTGCCAAATGCATATGTAAAAGGCTATGACACAGGGCCTGGTAATATGTTAATGGACACTTGGGTCTGGCGTAACAAGCAACAAGCGTATGATAAAGATGGTGAATGGGCAAAAACGGGAACGGTGAATCAGGCATTATTAAATTCGATGCTTAATGATAGCTATTTTAAACGTTCAGCTCCTAAAAGTACTGGGCGTGAATATTTTAATATGCAATGGCTAGAGCAGCATTTGGCGCATTTTAAATTGCTATCTCCTGAAGACGTTCAAGCAACATTGTGTGAATTGACTGCCGTATCTATAGTGGATCAAGTTAAGTTATGTGGTGGCTGCGAGCGATTAATTGTTTGTGGCGGCGGCGCTCAAAATAAATTCTTAATGTTGCGATTAGCAACATTACTGCCGGGGATTGAAGTCGCGCCAAGTGATAAATATGGGCTGAGTGGTGATGATATGGAAGCACTGGCATTTGCTTGGCTTGCCGCTCGCACAGTTTCAGGCTTATCAGGTAGCCTTGCATCAGTAACGGGCGCAAGCAGAGACAGTATATTAGGTGCGATATACCCCGCGAATGTTGATATAAAATAACCGCTTGAAAGGACAGTAAAATGAACGAACTTGAAGAGATCGATCTTGCTGCGGTACGACGTGAATATACAAAAGGTGGATTGAGACGCAAAGATTTAACGCCAGATCCTATTCCATTGTTTGAGCGCTGGTTAAAGCAAGCCTGTGAAGCGCGATTAACTGACCCGACAGCAATGTGTGTGGCAACAGTTGATGAAACAGGGCAGCCTTATCAACGGATCGTATTATTAAAGCACTTCGATGAAAACGGATTAGTCTTTTATACCAATTTGGGAAGCCGTAAAGCACAGCATTTAGAGCATAACAATAAAATCAGTTTGCATTTTCCATGGTATCAATTGGAACGCCAAGTTCATTTTACAGGTGTTGCTGAGCGTTTAAGCCCTATTGAAGTACTGAAATATTTCCATAGCCGCCCAAAAGATAGCCAAATCGCCGCTTGGGCATCTGCTCAATCTTCACGGATTTCGGCGCGTGGAATCTTAGAAGGGAAATTTTTAGAGCTTAAGCAGAAATTTCAAAATGGTGAGGTTCCATTACCGAGTTTTTGGGGGGGCTATCGCGTTGTTTTTAACAGTGTCGAATTTTGGCAAGGTGGCGCTCACCGCCTGCATGACCGCTTTCTATACCAAAGAGAAGCGGATGGCTGGGTAATTGACCGATTAGCCCCGTAATAAATGGTTTTTTAGCTGGCGCTTAATTGATATGCGCTTTATGCTATAGCCTCGTTTAAGAAAATTGACAAATCATACTGGCGAGCCTTTGAGCTAAGCCTTATTTTGTCAATTTTCTACATTAAAATAGATAGACAAAATTCAACCGATGGAGTCATTGATGTCTAGCAATAACCTGATTAAACAATTGCAAGAGCGGGGCCTCGTTGCCCAGGTAACGGATGAGGATGCGTTAGCAGAGAGACTGGCGCAGGGCCCTATCTCTCTCTATTGTGGCTTCGACCCTACCGCCGATAGCTTGCACTTGGGACATCTGGTTCCTTTGCTGTGTTTAAAACGATTCCAACTAGCCGGGCACAAGCCTGTGGCGTTGGTCGGTGGCGCAACGGGCCTTATTGGCGACCCGAGCTTTAAAGCTACTGAACGTAAATTAAACACCACAGAAACCGTTCAAGAGTGGGTAGAAAAAATCCGTAACCAAGTCTCACCATTCCTTAGTTTTGATTGTGGTGATAACAGTGCACGCCTAGCTAACAACTATGATTGGTTTGGCAAAATGGATGTGCTGACATTCTTACGTGATATTGGTAAACATTTCTCCGTTAACCAAATGATCAACCGTGAGTCTGTTAAACAGCGTTTAAACCGCGATGATGTAGGTATCTCTTTCACTGAATTCGCCTATAACCTATTACAAGGTTACGATTTTGCGAACATGAATAAAGAAATGGGTGTTGAGTTACAAATTGGTGGTTCAGACCAATGGGGTAACATTACATCAGGTATTGATTTAACTCGTCGTCTGCATCAAAACCAAGTGTTTGGTTTAACTGTTCCACTGATCACCAAAACAGACGGTACCAAGTTTGGTAAAACCGAAGGTGGTGCAGTATGGTTAGATCCGAAGAAAACCAGCCAATATAAATTCTACCAATTCTGGATTAACACAGCAGATGCTGACGTTTATCGTTTCCTGAAATTCTTTACTTTCATGGAATTAAGTGAAATTGACGCATTGGAAGAAGAAGATAAAAATAGCGGTAAAGCGCCTCGTGCACAGTATGTATTAGCAGAAGAAGTAACTAAATTAGTTCACGGTGAAGCGGGTCTCGCGGCTGCAAAACGCATTACTGAAAGTTTGTTCTCTGGCGCAGTATCTGATTTAACTGAAGCTGACTTTGAACAGTTAGCTCAAGACGGTATGCCGTGCATCACCCTAGAAGATGGTGCAGATCTCCAGCAAGCATTAGTTGATTCAGAACTGGTACCTTCTCGTGGTCAAGCAAGAACGGCAATCAGCTCAAATGCAGTATCTGTGAATGGTCAGAAACAAACTGAACCAATGTATGTATTCACTGATGCTGACCGTTTATTTGGTCGTTATACACTTATCCGCCGCGGTAAGAAAAATGACTGCTTAGTTAACTGGAAATAGCTCTGACGAACCTTTGTAATATATAGCCCGGAAATCTCCGGGCTATTCATATTGGCAAATGGCTACTCACTGATTTCTCTTCATTCGACATAACAATTCTCTGGGTTTCCAATGAAAAGCGTATTATCAATTCAATCCCATGTTGTTTTCGGCCATGCAGGAAACAGTGCTGCTGCATTCCCTATGTGCCGTATGGGCGTAGATGTGTGGCCACTTAATACAGTGCAATTCTCCAACCATACTCAGTATCCACAATGGACGGGCTCAGTATTTCCAGCTCAGCATTTGACAGATATTGTCGAAGGATTAGCAAAAATCCATAAACTGGCAATCTGTGATGCCGTGTTAAGTGGTTATATTGGTTCTGCTGAGCAAGGTAATGATATTCTAGCGATTGTCCAAAAAGTCAAAGCGGCGAATCCGCAGGCACTCTATTTTTGTGACCCAGTGATGGGACATCCAGAGAAGGGATGCATCGTTGCACCAGGTGTCGCTGAGTTTCTTTGCCAACAAGCGTTAGCGGCGAGTGATGTGATTGCACCTAACTTATTAGAGTTAGAAACTTTAGCGAATGAAAAAATCACGACGGTAGAGCAAGCGGTTCAAGCGGCACGTCAATTATGTCAGCAAGGCCCTAAAACTGTATTAGTTAAGCATTTAAGCCGTGCTGGCTATCGTGCAGACCGATTTGAAATGATCTTAGTCACTGCGGAACACAGTTGGCATGTTAGTCGCCCATTAGTGGATTTTGGTGAAAAACAGCCTGTGGGAGTCGGCGACTTAACGAGTGGTTTAATGTTGGTCAATATCTTAAAAGGTGAGCCCCTCGATAAAGGCTTAGAGCATGTTGCCGCAGCAGTCTATGAAGTCATGCTGAAAACCAAAGAAATGGGTGAGTATGAACTTCAGTTAGTTGCAGCCCAAGATTTGATGGTTAGCCCCCAACATAAATTCTGCTCTACTCAGTTAGACTGATTGAGCATAGTAGTAACTTATTAAATATAGTAATAAAAAACAGCGCCGAATGGCGCTGTTTTTGTAAATGCATTTCATACAATAGATTACTTTTTCAGTAACCCTTCTGCTTCTAATGCTTCTTGTACTTTTGGACGCTTCGCAATCTTCTCACAATATTCATTCAGATGGCTTAATGCGCTGATATCAACGCCAACTAAACGAGTCCAGTTGGTGACGGTAAACAGATACGCATCAGCAACACAGAAATCACTTTTAGCGACAAAATAAGGCTGATTTTTCAGAATATCATTCACATACTGGAATTTTTTCAGTAAATTTGCGCGAACAACATCTTTATATTCTTCAGGGGTATTTGGCGCAAATAATGGGCCAAAATTCTTATGCAACTCAGTAGAAATGAAGTTTAGTGCTTCTAGCTGATGGTAGCGCTTCATTGAACCAGGCAGGGCAATCAAGTTTCTATTTGGGTTTTGATCTGCAATATATTGGACAATCACAGCGCCTTCAGTTAATTGCTCATCATCATCTAAAACAAGAGTAGGAACTTGACCTTTAGGGTTAATTTCTAAGAAGTTTTCACCCGTTTCTGTGATTTTCTCTTTTAAGTTAACACGAACAATGCTGAAATCTAATCCTGCTTCACGCAGAATGATATGAGGAGAAAGTGAGCAGGCACCGGGAGCGTAATACAATTTCATCATAAAACTCCTAAGTCATAGAATGGTCATCGTTATTGTTCTTCCAAGTATACACCAGATTTAAAAAGAGAATTGCCAAAGGATGCGGGATGGCTCTCAATATCTAAAATCACACTAATATATGGCAAGCTTACGATAGACGAGTATTTCTTTGGGGAATTATCTATTTAATTGATAATTCATTAAAATTAAGAATGTTACAGGAGAGGTCTCTGAGAGGGTTCTGTTATAATTTTGTCTCTCATTGAGCTATTCTCTCAATCCTTAGTCACATTTTATGAGCTGTCAAAATGGCATCCATTTTTAACAATCTTAATTACTTAACCAAGCTAGATGCCATCTTAATGGCTCATAAACCGAATAGTAGTAAAGGATTAAAACGCTTTATTCTGGAATTTTGGTTTTTTGGTTTAATTAACGCTCGTTCTTGTCTGTTTGCTGGATTCTTCTTTTTGGCTTTATTCCTAGTGCCAGCGAAAGGGATTCTAGGTATTCCTCGATATGATGTTTTGCTGATTTTCGCAGTCTCTTTTCAAGCATTTTTAGTATGGTCAAAGTTAGAAACGTGGGATGAGCTAAAAGCCATTTGTGTATTCCATTTAGTGGGCTTTATGATGGAGTTATTCAAAACCTCTGCGACAATTGGTTCATGGCAATATCCTGATGAGGCGTATACCAAACTTTGGGGAGTTCCACTGTTTACTGGGTTTATGTATGCGGCAGTTGGTAGCTATATCATCCAATCATGGCGTTTTTTTAATGTCAGAATTGAACATTATCCACCTTATTGGATGGCGACATTAGTGGCTTTAGCCATTTATATTAACTTTTTCAGCCATCACTATATTGATGATTATCGCTGGTACTTAACGGCGTTTATATTTGGTTTGTATGCTCGCAGTGTGGTGTTTTATACCCCATTAGATAAAGAACGTAAAATGCCGCTATTGCTTGCATTTATGCTGATAGGGTTCTTTATTTGGCTGGCGGAAAACTTCGGAACGTTCTTTGGTGTTTGGCAATATCCGAATCAAATCGGAGCATGGTCAATGGTACATGCGGGGAAATGGGGGGCATGGTCGTTACTGGTGATCGTGACTTTCACGATTGTGGTGCATCTCAAACACATAAAAAGTTGTGTATCCATAGCGCGCTAGCCACGAACTTTTTGTTAAAGACGGAGACTATTTCCCCGTCTTTTGAACATTACAAATCTTGTCGCCACGCATCAATGGATAATGGCTCCCCAAAATGGCTTTCAATCAGACGACGCGTCACGTCATGAAGCGGAGCCGCTAAAACTTCCGCTGTATTTCCTCGCTCAACGACTTCGCCTTTATCCATCACGAGCATTTTGTCACTTATATGCTTCATCATGCCTAAATGTTGGGTGACGTAAATATAAGCGATATCTTGCTTAGCTTGTAAATCGAGCATTAAGTTGATTATCTGCGAACGCATCGACATATCTAGCGAGGCAAGTGCTTCATCAGCCACGATAATTTCTGGTTGCAGAATTAACGCGCGGGCGAGGGCGATCCGTTGTTTTTGACCCGATGCTAGCATGTGTGGGTAATATTCTGCGTGATCGGCCAGTAATCCTACTTGGCGTAATGTCTGGATAATGCGTCTTTCCCGCTCAATACCAGTAAGGTTAGTATTCAGTTTTAAGGGCAATTCCAGGGTTTGACCAATACGCTGGCGCGGGTTTAATGAAGTACTTGGATCCTGAAATATCATGCGAATACGTTGGCTTCGGTAGCTATAATCCCCAAAATTTAACCGTTGGCCACGGATCAAAATCTCTCCGCCAGAAGGCTCCGTTACCCCAGACAACATACGAGCAAGCGTGGATTTCCCTGAACCATTAGCGCCGATGATGGCTAAAGTTTGCCCTGCTTGTAGGTTGAAACTCAGCGGCTTGACGGCTTGTAATTCATGGCGACGAAATAACCCTTCACGAAAACGGAACGTTTTTGTCAGGTTACGTACCTCAAGTAACGTTTCCATTAGGGTTGTTCCTCGGTATTCAATGGATAATGACAGGCAACCAGATGCCCCTTAATGCTGCGTAGTGGTGGTGCATCAATACAGGTTCGTTGTGCGTAAGGGCAACGGGGTCCCAAACGGCAGCCAATCGGTAAGTGCTCCAATGAAGGGATAGCTCCTGGGAGTGTATTTAAACGACCTTTATGAGGGATCGGGCTTTCAAAATCAGGAATAGAGCGAATCAGTGCCTGAGTATAAGGATGGCGGGGGCGCTGCAAAATATCATTCGGTGTGGCACTTTCTACAGTCTGACCGCAATACAGGACATTAATTCGGTCAACCAATTTAGACATCATTTCCATATCGTGGCTGATCAGCAAAATTCCCATATTATTGTTTTGATTTAATTTATCTAATAAACGGAAAATTTGTGCCTGCGTGGTCGATTCCATCGCGTTGGTGGGCTCATCCGCAATCAACAAGCGAGGCTGATTGGCAATCGCAATGGCGATCATCACTTTTTGGCATTCACCATCCGTCAGCTCGTACGGATAACTATGCATAATGTCTTTGTGATCTTTGATACCCACACGGTGCAATAATTCAATTGCGCGGCGTTTTCGCCAATTAAAACGCTGCCACCAACGCCCTTTGTATGTCCAGCCTGGGATAGATTGAATCAGCTGTTTTCCTATATCGGCAGCAGGATCAAGACAGGATTGCGGTTCTTGGAAAATCATCGAAATATTATGACCAATCAGGCGACGACGCTTACGTGGACTGAGTTTTAATAGGTCAATGTCTTGGAAGCGAAAACGGTCAGCAGTCACGCGGATATTATCTTTGGTGATCCCACAAATGGCTTTAGCAATTAAGCTTTTACCTGACCCAGATTCACCCACTAAGCCACGAACTTCTCCTTCAGATAAGGTCATGGAGACACGGTCAACGGCTTTGACGGGACCATTAGCTGTCATAAACTCAATAGTTAAATTACGAATATCAAGTAATGGCATTATTCCACCCCCGAATTAATCGCTCGGTGCAGTCCATCACCCAGTAAGTTCACAAATAAGACACTCGACATAATCGCAACGCCGGGCAAAATGACTGTCCACGGTGCCACATAAATCAACTCTAACGTATCGCCTAGCATCGCACCCCATTCAGATGATGGGAGTTGCGCCCCTAAATCTAAAAAGCCTAATGCCGCAATATCCAAAATTGCAATGGAGAGGGCGCGGGTTAATTCAGTGACCAAAATAGGGGTGATATTTGGCAGTACCGTGTACCACAAAATAAAGATGTTTGATGCGCCATCTAAACGTGCCGCCACGATGTACTCTTTATCTAGCTCATCATGCACGGCAACATAGATAGTACGCACCATACGGGGGATCAGCGCGAGGCAAATCGCAAGCATCGCATTGGTTAAGCTGGCACCCATAAATGCTACCACGATGATCGCCAATAGTAGAGAAGGAATCGATAGCAAGGTATCCAAAACGTGGTTAAAGACAGCGGATTTGAGTCCACGGGTCATACCCGCAAGGCAACCTAACACTAAGCCGATTATTGTCGCAATCGCAGTGACCAACAAGGCTGAGCCGAATGTGGATTTAGTACCAATTAAGAGACGGCTTAAAATATCACGTCCTAAATCATCCGTACCAAAGAAGAAAGCCACTTCACCATAGTGTGACCATGATGGTGGCGTAATTTGGTAACCTAAAAATTGTTGGTCGATGGCATAAGGTGCTAAATAAGGGCCCGCAAAACAGAGGACGATTAAAAAAATCACCCCAAAAAAGCCGATCATTGCCAGTATGTCGGAGGAGAAAATATTCCACACCACCCGTGTCGGGGATGGCATTTTCTGTTCACGATAAAAATTATCTGAGGACATACCAATCCTTATGTTTTAACGGGTCCATCATTGCGCCTAAAATATCGGATAACACGTTCACGGTGATCACCAATGCGCCAATTAACATCACGCCAGCAGAAATCGCTGAGTAGTCTCCTTGACGGATTGCAGTGACCAACCAGCGACCTAATCCCGGCCAGTTAAATACTAATTCTGTCACCATGGTTAATGTTAGCATCGTGGAGAATTGTAGCCCCAATTTCGGGATAATTGGCGGTATTGCGTTATGAAAAATATGGCGGCGAATAATTTTAAAGCGAGAAAGCCCACGAGTAGCAGCGGCTTTAACATAGTTACTGCTAGCCACTTCATCCGTACTAATACGGACTAAGCGAATGACTTCTGTGGTTGGCGCTAAGGCGAGTGTGAGTACTGGCAGGATCATATGTTCTAACACATTGATAATCATATCTTTACGGTATAGCGAATCCGAAAGCCACGCATCCACAAGGGCAAAGCCTGTTACTGGCTTTAGGTTATAAAGTAGGTCGATTCGCCCAGAAACGGGCAGCCATCCTAAGTGAAGCGAGAAAAATAGGGTTAGTATTAACGCTAAAACGAATACAGGCACGGAAAAGCCCAATAGGGCGAAAGTGCTGATCGCAATATCAACGGGTTTGTTTCGCCAAAATGAGGCAATCATCCCTAGCGGGATCCCGACAAACAACGCAAATAAAAAGGCGAGAATACACAATTCCATGGTGGCAGGGAATGTGTCTTTTAGTTGGTCGGTGATAGGTTCTCCGTTAATGCTAGAGACGCCGAAATCGAAATGCAGTAAGCCATCAAAATAGAAGATATATGCATCAATGAGTGATGCACCGCTAAGAGGCGCATTGGGCGTGAAGTAGCTTAAGCTGAAACTGACCAGCGACAAAAAGAAGACCGTCACCAGTAATAGCAGAAATCGTCTCAGTGAGTAGATGATCATGGTTGCGGCTCCTGCTGCCGAGGTGGTGCTTTTTTCGGCTCTTGCATCTCGCGATAAACGCCAGCAAATGAAGTATTGCCGAACGCGCTGATCACCAACCCTTTCATATCAAAACGATAAGCTTGTAAACGCAGCGAGTAAGCTAATGGCAATATAGGCAGTTCTTCCGCGAGAATTTGTTGTGCTTGATGATAGTAATCAATGCGGTCTGCCAGCTCTTGTGTCAGTAATGCTTTATGCAAAACGTCATCAAATTTAGAATCACACCAATGGCTTAAGTTGGTTTGTGAGCCAATGGCAGCGCAACTGAGCAGTGGGCGGAAGAAACTATCAGGGTCATTACTGTCCGTTGTCCAGCCCGCTAATGTCATGTCATGGGAGCGATCCATTAATTGATTTTCTTGGAAGCGACCTTCCACCGAACGGATACTCATGACGATACCCACTTGGGCTAGGTCTGCTTGAATTAATTCCGCCATTTTCAATGGGCTAGGGTTGTAAGATTGAGAGGAGACAGGGACCCATAATTCCAATTTTAATTTTTCTAACCCCATTTCCTGCAGCATTTGTTTGGCAAGTTCAGGGTTGTAATCGGTTATTTTTGTTTGATTATCAAATGCCCAAGATGCACGGGGGAGAATCGATGATGCCGTCTCTGCGGTACCATAATAAATGGACTGCATGAGTCGCTCATTATTAATGGCATAAGAAATTGCTTGGCGAACCTTGAGTTGGTCGAGAGGCGGCTTGCTTGTATTAAACGCAAGATACGCAATATTCATTCCCGAACGCATGGAAATACGCAGGCGAGGGTCATCACGTAGCACTTTTAACTGACTTGCGGCTGGGTAGGCGAGGACATCGCACTCACCAGTGAGCAGCTTAGAAATGCGTCCTGTACCACCCGCTCCCATATCCACCACCACTTCTTCCATGCGTGGTTCACCTTTCCAGTAATCTTTATTACGCAATAAACGGACAAACTGTCCAGCTTGGTAATCATCAAAATAGAATGGTCCAGTACCTACAGGGCGCCAATCAATCATCTCTTGGCGATTGCTAGCCGAAAGCTCATCCGCATATTCGGCAGATAAAACGGGCGCGTAGTGAGTCGCCAAGTGCCATAAAAATGAGGCATCTGGGGATTTTAATCGAAACTCAACGGTGTAGTTATTCAGTTTTTTAATACTTTCGACGCTGCTCGCAAATTGCAAACTGTCAAAATAGGGGTAGCGCCCGCCATTAATGAAATGGTAAGGATTGCTGGTTTCAAACATGCGAGAAAAACTGAATACCACATCATCTGCATTCATATTACGCGTTGGTGTAAACCAAGGTGTGGTTTGAAACTTAACGTCCTTTCTCAGATGTAGCCGATAGGTCGCACCATTATCTAAAACTTCCCAGCGGGAAGCCAACTCTGGGATCAGGCGATATGTAAAGGGGTCAACATCCAGTAAGCGGTCATACAGTTGTGCGCCTAGGGGATCAATAATTAACCCGCTACTGGCGAGTTGTGGGTTAAATGTGGTGACAATGCCATTGACGCAGTAAATAAAGCCATTTTGGCGAATATCGGCTGGGACATCATTGGCAATGGTGTCTTTGTAGCTTATGTCTGTTTGCTCTGCCAATGTTGAAAGAGAAACAGTAAATAAAAACCAAAGAGTTAAAAGGCGCATAGAGCTAATATCGTTGACCTGAATTGCCTTATTGTAGCGTAAAAATAGGGTAACAGGGTATAAGCAAAATTTGTGGTGATATTTTGTACATAGCGCTGTGGGTAGTGAAGATTTTTAACTGTAAATGAGAATCAATAAGGTTATATCTAATTGTAATGGTTACTATTATTTTTAATTTAATCTTAATGAGAAATAATCGCATTAAAATGCTTTACAAATGATACTAATAACTATTATCATTAACTCAGTCTCTTGAGTGCTTAGCTTTAGCAGACAAGGCATGACATTGCTCACATTGCTTCCAGTGTTTTATTGCTTTCAGTGTTTTAGTTATATAGCCAGCTCGGGTGCTGGCTTTTTTTTGCATAAAAATCAGCTTTCCAAGCTAATATGATGTTTTTTAATTAATCCTCGAAATTGGTCATAGCTCAGTGATAGGCATTGAGCTGCTTTACGCTGATTAAAATTGGCTTGGCGTAGCGCCTCTTCAACATATTGTTTTTCCGATTCTAATTGCCATTGTCGTAAGTCAAAGGGAAAAACGGGTGCTAATTTGGAGTTTTCTGATGATGCTGCGGGTATCTCATGAAGCTCTGCTAGTTTCTCACCAAAGGGATCTAAAATAATCGTATCCACTGGTAAGTCACTTTCCCCATGCCGATAAACTGAACGCTCGACAACATTTTTCAGTTCGCGAATATTACCTGGCCAAGAATAGTGCATCAGTGTCTGCTGGGCGTTGTCAGAAAACCCAGTGAAATAATCACGCTTTAGCTCACGTACCATACCAATGGCAAAGTGCTCAGCCAATAACAGAATGTCAGGAACACGTTCACGTAATGGCGGCATGCGAATCACTTCAAAGGCAATTCTATCTAGCAGGTCAGCGCGAAAAAGTCCTTGGCGAGCCAATTCTGGAAGGTTGGCGTTAGTGGCACAGACCAAACGAACATCGACTTTTAATGACTGACTTCCGCCTACACGCTCTAATTCGCCATATTCAATCACACGTAACAGTTTTTCTTGTACAGACATCGGCGCGGTTGCCAGTTCATCAAGGAACAATGTGCCTTTATCTGCACGTTCAAAGCGACCTTGATGGCGTTTCTGGGCCCCAGTAAACGATCCTGCTTCATGTCCAAATAATTCAGAATCCAGCAAGTTCTCATTGAGTCCGCTGCAATTTAAGGAGATAAAAGGCTCTTGCCAGCGGGGAGATAGATAGTGAAGGCGATCCGCGATTAACTCTTTACCTGTTCCTCGTTCGCCAATAACAAGGACAGGTTTATTTAGCTTAGCAAGTTCGGAAGCACGTTCTAGGACATCAAGGAAATTACTCGATACACCAAGAATAGTATTGTTAGTCTCTTTCATGGTTATTTTTACCAAGTTTTGGTTAATTTTACCTATAGTTAACTATAGTACAAATAACCGTCGATAGATATCGAAATAATATTTTTGTTATTTATTAGTTGGTTATGCCATTCTGAAAAAGTTGGCACGCCAATTGCTATCTTAGAGTTGTAAAAGATTTTGATTGAAATAATTATCGGTTTAATAATTTCAATTTTATATTCATGGAGCATCACGTATTGGTTGGACGCCAACATCGGGTTGAGACTCTACAGAAAGATAACATCCATCAAGAGGATATAAATTATGGGTATTTTTTCACGTTTTGCCGACATCATTAATGCCAACATTGCTTCACTGCTTGATAAAGCTGAAGATCCGCAGAAAATGATCCGCCTGATGATTCAGGAAATGGAAGACATGTTAGTGGAAATCCGTTCCACCTCAGCACGTACCTTAGCTGAGAAAAAAAGTTTAGAGCGCCGCGTCGAAATGGGCGAAAAACAGATTGCCGAATGGCAAGAAAAAGCGGAACTGGCATTAATCAAAGATAAAGAAGATTTAGCTCGCGCAGCATTGATTGAAAAACAAAAAGTCAGTGCCATGGTCGATACGCTAAAACATGAACTGATTATTGTTGATGAAACGCTGACTCGCTTAAAAGGCGAAATCACAGAATTAGAAAATAAACTGCAAGAAACGCGTGCAAAACAGCAATCAATGACCGTACGTTTAGAGGCGGCGCAATCAAGTCGTAATGTTCGTCGCCAGTTAGACAGTGGTAAACTGGATGAAGCAATGGCGCGTTTTGAACAGTTTGAACGTCGCATTGACCATATGGAAGGCGAAGCGCAAAGCTACGGTATTGGTAAACAACGCTCTTTAGAACAGCAATTTGCTGAGTTAAAAGCGGATGATGAAATTAGTGCACAGTTAGCCGCGCTTAAAGCTAAAATCAATAAAGACGAATAATATTCAACACGCAAGGCGCAGTGGTTTCATTGCGCCAGTGCGCTAGGCTAAATAACCATAAATAAGGAAATGTGATGGGCTACGTTTTACTGTCTCTCGTATTAATCATTTTTGTCATTTTTGTTCTGCCGATTTGGTTGTGGCTCCATTATAGTAAGAAAAATAATGGGCAGGGAAGTCAGCTTACTGAAAATGAAGTGCAACGTTTGATGCAATTGGCAGAGCAGTCATCGCGTATGCAGCAGCGCATCAAAACGCTGGAAGATATTTTAGATGCCGAGCACCCAAATTGGAGGCAAAAATAATGACTAATCTACGCAACCGCAAGTTATATCGCTTAACGGATAAACGTGTTTTTGGTGGTGTTTGTTCCGGTCTCGCTGAATATTTAGAGTTACCGGTTGCTTTGGTCAGAGCATTAGCTGTACTTGCCCTGTTTATGAGTTTTGGATTGACCTTGATTGTCTATGTGGTGATGTGTTTCTTTGTGGAAGCTGCGCCAAGCGGTTACCGAAGCGAACAGGATATTGGACCAGAAGTGACAACACTATTAAACCAAATTGATGCTCAGCTACAAGCTGGGGAAATGAAACTGCGCCAAATGGAGCGCTATGTCACTTCGGACACTTATGCCGTGAACAGCAAGTTTCGTCATCTATAACAACTGATTTGCACCATCACATAAATGGGAATAGAGTTTAATGACTGTATTCCCTTTATATTTTTATTGGGAGAGCGAGAACTAGGAGCATTATGAAACGGCTACAAAATGAATTAACTGACTTAATGAACCGTAGCGTTGACCGCCATGTAAGGCTTGCTGTCACTGGATTAAGTCGCAGTGGAAAAACCGCATTCATCACTTCTCTCGTTAACCAACTTCTTAACACCACCACGGGGGCGCGCCTTCCGCTATTTTCAGCGGCGAGAGATAAACGGATCCTAGGGGTAAAACGCATTCCACAGCGCGATATGTCAATTCCGCGTTTCGCTTATGATGAAGGAATTGCATCGCTTTATGGCGACCCGCCGCAATGGCCGACGCCTACCCGTGGAGTGAGCGAAATTCGCTTGAAAATTCATTACCGTTCAAATGATTCGTTTGTTCGCCATTTTGTCGATAACTCCTCCCTGTACTTAGAAATTGTCGATTACCCGGGGGAGTGGCTACTGGACTTACCGATGCTAGATCTGAATTATTTAACATGGTCTAGCCAAATGAAAGTGCTACTTAAAGGTAAGCGTGGGGAGCTCGCGAATGAATGGCTACAACTTTGCCAAAAATGTGATCCATTAGCTCCTGTCGATGAAAATCTCTTAGCTGAAATTTCCAATGCTTACACCGCATATCTGCATGAATGTAAGCAACAAGGACAGCACTTTATTCAACCTGGTAGATTTGTTTTACCTGGAGAGTTAGCTGGAGCGCCTGCATTACAATTCTTTCCATGGCCAAACATCGAAAAATATGGTGAAAAACAGTTAACGCAAGCGGATAAAAACACCAATATCGGCGCATTACAGCGTCGCTATCAATACTACTGTGACCATGTGGTGAAAGGGTTTTATAAGGATCATTTCCAGCGTTTTGACCGACAAATTGTGCTGGTGGATTGTTTGCAGCCTTTAAATAGTGGCGCAGACGCCTTCAATGATATGCGAATGGCGCTAACGCAGTTAATGCGCAGCTTTCATTATGGAAAACGCACATTGCTCAGACGCATGTTTTCTCCATGTATTGATAAGCTACTTTTTGCCGCCAGTAAATCGGATCACGTCACACCCGATCAACATGCAAACTTAGTCTCATTATTGCAGCAGTTAGTCCAAGATGCTTGGCAAAATGCAGCATTTGAAGGGATCAGCATGGACTGTGTAGGGCTGGCGTCTATTCAAGCGACGGAAAGCGGTATTGTGGACTACAAGGGTGAAAAATTACCTGCTTTAAAAGGTGAGCGACTTAGCGATGGGCAACCCTTAACGTTCTACCCAGGGGATGTCCCTAAGCGTTTACCTAATGAACAGTTTTGGCAACAGCAAGGCTTTCAATTTGAAAATTTCCGCCCTCGGCCAACACCGTTAGATCAACCGTTGCCACATATTCGCATGGACAGTGCTTTGGAATTTTTGTTAGGAGATAAACTGAAATGAGTGAACCTCTAAAACAGCGCGTAGACTTTGCCGCTAAAGCCGATAAGCCAGCCATGGAGCCATTAAAACAAGCGCAAACCTTTGATGAGAAAGCGTTTGAAAAATTTGTGCCGGTTGATATACAAGAAGAACAAGATAGCCAAGATGGCGAAGTTGAAAGTCTTATCAACGAGGCCTTAAAACCTAAACGCAGTTTCTGGCGCAAGCTAGTTGGTGCTGCCGCAGGCATTTTTGGGGTGAGCGTTGTCGCTCAATTAGGGCTTTGGATCCATCAATCATGGATAACCCAAGACTGGACAGCGTTAGGCACCGCAGCAGCGGGGGGATTAATTGTGGTCGCTGGTGTGGGTTCAGTCATCGGCGAATGGCGTCGCTTGTATCGGCTCAGAGAACGTGCAGAGGAGCGTGATTTTGCACGTGAATTGCTTCATAGCCACGGCATGGGGCAGGGTAAAGCATTCTGTGAAAAACTCGCCAAACAATCTGCATTACCGATGCAACATCCTGCGATACAAAGCTGGCAAACCACGGTTCATGATTCGCATAATGACCGTGAGGTTATTGAACTGTATAGTAAATTAGTTCAACCGATCCTGGATGAGCAAGCGCGTAAAGAGATCAGCCGTTCATCAGCAGAATCTGCCTTGATGATAGCGGTCAGCCCATTGGCGATTGTTGACATGGCATTTATCGCGTGGCGCAACATTCGTTTAATCAACCGCATTGCAGCCATTTATGGCATCGAACTGGGCTACTATAGTCGGATCCGCTTATTCCGTATGGTGCTGATTAATATTGCATTTGCTGGCGCTTCTGAACTTATTCGTGAAGTCGGGATGGATTGGTTATCTCAGGATATTACCGCACGGTTGTCGACACGCGCGGCACAAGGAATCGGCGCTGGGCTTCTGACCGCTCGATTAGGCATTAAGGCGATGGAGCTATGCCGTCCATTACCTTGGATAGAAGACAAACCGAAATTGGGTGATTTTCGCCGTCAATTAATTGGCCAGCTGAAAAATGCCATTCCCTCAAAAAAAGAGAATCCATAAGCTGTAAATTTGACTGGCAGGATGAGTTGACAGTTTTAATCATTCTGCCAGTCATGTCTAAAAGGGTAATACCCTGCCGAATTAATCAACAATCCTCATATTAAAGAAAGAAATGTTGCTGATATTTATTAGAAACTAGACGAGTGTCAACAATATGTGACACGGCTCTGTATTACTGTCCTGTTTAACGCTAAAATATGAGTAATTATGTTCTCTACAAAAGGTTTCATCATGCGCCTCGAAGTGACCTGCCAAGACCGTATCGGTTTAACGCGTGAATTACTTGATCTTTTAGTTCTACAAAACATTGACTTAAAAGGCATTGAAATTTCAGCTCAACGTCGAATTTACCTGAACTTTGCACCTGTAGACTTTCAGGTTTTCAGTACGCTAATGGCAGAGATCCGCCGCATAAACGGGGTAATTGATGTTCGTCGTATCTACTTTATGCCATCCGAACATGAGCATAAAGCAGTGTGGGCTTTACTGAATTCGTTCCCTGAGCCAGTTTTATCCATTGATAATAAACTGAATATTGAGCTGGTTAACCCAATGAGCTTGCAACTTTTTGGGGTTGATGAAACTAAAATCAAACAGAAATCCTTCTCCCAGTTAATCCCTAACCATGGTTTACACCGCTGGTTTGAACGTGAGTCACCAGAACCTTACACCGAACGCATTTCGGTCAAAGGCAGCGATTATTTAATGCAGGTCACACCAATTATTCTCGCCGATGAAGATGGGAAATCTCACTGTACAGGTGCGGTGATCTTACTCAAATCCGTGGCAATTCTTGAAAATCAACGTAAGCAAGTGGCTGAAGTTGATATTGAAAACCGTGGATTTAGCCAGATTGTGGCGGTCAGTCCTGCGATGATCCAAGTCGTTGAGCGAGCTAAACGTGTTGCTATGCTGGATGAACCGTTGCTGCTTGTCGGGGAAACTGGAACGGGTAAAGACATTCTGGCAAAAGCCTGCCATTTACACAGTGCTCGTGGTAATGCGCCATTTTTAGGATTGAACTGCGCTTCAATGCCTGATGATGTCGTTGAAAGTGAGTTATTTGGTTATGCAGCAGGGGCTTATCCAAATGCGGTTGAAGGGAAAAAAGGCTTTTTCGAGCAAGCTAATGGCGGTACCGTCTTGCTGGATGAAATTGCTGAAATGTCCCCTCAAATGCAAATTAAACTATTACGTTTTCTGAACGATGGAACTTTCAGGCGTGTTGGTGAAGAACATGAGGTCAAAGTCAATGTGCGTGTGATTTGTGCGACACAGAAAAATTTACCTGAGTTAGTGGAACAGAAAAAATTCCGTGAAGATCTCTATTACCGTTTGAATGTTATAACTCTCACGATCCCACCATTAAGAGAACGAAGCGAAGATATTAAACCGCTCACGAAAGTCTTTGTGTCTAATTTTGCCAAAGAATTGAACATTGATGAGCCAAAAATTTCACCGGCATTAATTGAATCACTCAATTCTTATTATTGGCCGGGTAATGTTAGACAATTACGCAATGCGTTATATCAGGGGCTGTCGCAATTTAGTGGCAATATTCTGGATGTTGATGATATTCAACTTCCTGATGCAGTTAACGCACCTGCGATTGCTTTAGATACATTAAATGGGTCACTGGATGAAATAACCAAACGCTATGAAGCCTCGGTGTTGGCGAGATTATATCGTGATTATCCGAGTACGCGTAAATTGGCTAAACGTTTAGATATTTCTCATACCGCTATTGCGAACAAATTGCGAGAATACGGGCTCAGTGCCAAGAAAGAGCAAGATTAACATGATGAAAAAGCTGTTTAAATTGGGTCTACTTAGCGTATTAATGAGTGTGAGTATTAGCACTGTTGCACAAGAAAAACCGAATAATAAGTTAATTGATAAACTCTGTAAAAATGCAGAGCAATCCATGGAAGATGTGTATGAAAATGGCGCATTAACTCAGTGTCATTTCCCTAATAGCTCGCTACTAAGTGCTTATCAAGAATATCGTAATCTGCTTGGTGATGATAAAAAGTTTTTAGAAGCTAAGTTAGAACCAAACAAAAACAAAGAAGTGATTTGCTCGAATGATAACTGTCCGTCTATTATTTATCGATGGCGCGGGGACAAAAAACTAGAAATTGAGCAAAGTTTTCCAGGGGGAGAAACGTACCTCCAATTTATTCAAAATAATAAAGGCACTTCGCTCGAAATAAGATATTTTCCTGACTAACGCCCATTCAGTTAGTTCCAATGAAACATGCCAGATAAATAAGCTCACTCATTCAAAATCAGTTAAAAGAATGGAGTGAGCTTACTCGATTAAACTAAATTTACATATTTTTCATCGTAAAACGACGTCCTGATCATTGCGGATTGGTTGTTTTTTCTGCTATAAAAATGGTGAGCAAAGCTTCAATTTTTAAATTAACGATAAAAAAATGCTTAAGTTGTGCATTGATTATTAATATTAGCAACGCGGGTTTTATACCTTTAAGGAGTTGCAATGGAACAATTTACGATTAATTTTATTGTCAATTTCAAGCTACGTGAATATATGTCTAAATGTCACTACCAAGGTGATATGTTTGAATCCGCGAATACCGCCGCAGAACTTTATTTAATGAATAAGGCAGCTGCGAATTATTTAGCGAAAAAAAATCGTTTTACGTGGGATGTATTAGTCAAAAATGGCGTTAAACCAAGGGATTTGATTATTGATATTCTCACGTCTTGTTGCCCTGTGACCCAAGAGCAGGCTCAACGGATATTAAGCACGTTGTCGCATTCGTTAGTGAGTATGATGAAAGGAAATATGATTTTTACAAATGTGGTCAATGCGAAAAATCATAAACCACTATTTTGGGCTTATGTTGATTAAAAGCATGATTGATAACCCCTCAACCCCTATCAAATGAAGCCACAATCACCGAAAGCATCGGTGATTGTGGTTCTTCATAATATACGATTATTTCAGGCTATTTAGCGCATTGTCATAATCAGGTTCTTCAGTAATTTCAGGTACTAATTGGCTGTAAATCACTTTGTCATTCTCATCTAATACAACGACGGAACGAGCCGTTAAACCTTTTAATGGACCGGTGGTCATTTCAACGCCGTAATCTTGGGCAAAATCACTACGGAATGAAGATAATGTCACCACATTGTCTAAGCCTTCTGCACCACAAAAACGAGCTTGAGCAAAAGGTAAGTCAGCAGAGATACATAACACAACAGTGTTGTCTAAACCGTTGGCTAATTGATTGAATTTACGCACAGAAGCGGCGCAAACACCGGTATCTACGCTAGGGAAAATATTCAGAACTTTGCGTTTGCCTTGGAATGTTTCTAAGGTTGCTTCACTTAAATCTTTAGCAACTAAAGTGAAAGGTTTAGCTTGTGAGCCAGCTTGTAAAAAAGTACCTGCAAGTGAAATGCTATTGCCTTTGAGTTTTACTGTCTGTGACATGTGTTTTTCTCCCGTTTATAGGTTGAGTTACAGAAGATGAAAATATTAAATGATTTTTAAAATCAAATTATTACCAGTTTCACATTCTGAGATTTCTGTTTTTAAATCCTATTATTGATCGAATTGCATTGTTGCCTTCTCGGCATGATAAGTAAGAAGGTTACGCTGCATTATACAAGTAATAAGCCCTATTAAGAGTTTATGTTTTTTATTATGTATCATCCTAAAATACCATATTCAACACGATAAAAAGAGCGCTTTGTGCCGTGTTTTACTTGTTATATGATGAAGTGAAAGCTAATTTTAAACTGACAATCAAGTCAATGAGTTATTCGCCTATCACGGCTAATGCCTTGGCATGTCAAATATCAATTTAGCAGTTTGTAATGGGTTAATTCATCAAAGCTTAGCGAATAACGCTGAGCGATCCTCTTTTTGATTAATAGATAGAAATAATAATATGCATAAACGTTCATTGACCTCTTTAGCTGTATTCATTTCATCACTTTTCCTTTCTACACCGGTTATCAGTGCGACGGTTCCTGCTGGTACTGTTTTAGCTGAAAATCAAGAAGTTGTACGCCATCTGAAAGATGAGCCAGCATCATTAGATCCGATAAAATCTGTTGGGTTGACTGAAGCTCAAGTGATGCGTGATTTGTTTGAAGGCCTAGTTAATCAAGATAATCATGGAAAGCCGATACCGGGTGTCGCACTAAATTGGCACACTGATGACAATCGAACTTGGATTTTTCAGTTACGCCCTGAAGCGGCATGGTCGAATGGTGAGCCTGTTACCGCTGACGATTTCGTTTATAGTTGGCGTCGTTTAGTCACGCCAGCCAATACTTCGCCATTTGCTTGGTTTGCAGCATTAGCGGGAATTAATAATGCGCAGGATATTATCGATGGTAAGTTGCCACCAGAACAGTTAGGGGTGGAAGCTGTCGATAAACACACGCTGAAAATTGTGTTAAATAAGCCAGTTCCTTATTTCCCGTCATTAACCGCAAACTTCAGCTTATTTCCTGTTCATCGCGGAACCGTTGAACAATATGGCACAGACTGGATTAAAGTCGGTAATTTAGTTGGAAATGGTGCATTTGAACTTAATGACCGTGTTGTTAATGAGAAAATCGTATTAACACCAAATCCGCACTATTGGGATCATAAAAATACGGTGATCACCAAAGTGACTTTTGTCCCTATCAACCAAGAATCTCACGCGACTAATCGTTATTTGGCTGGGGATTTAGATATCACGGAATCCTTTCCTAAGCAGCGCTATCAAAAATTATTACAAGATATTCCTAACGAAGTTTTTACGCCGGATCAACTCGGTACCTATTACTACGCATTTAATACCCAGCGCGCGCCGACCAATGATGTCAGGGTTCGACAGGCATTATCAATGGCAATTGACCGCCAATTGATTGCTAGCAAAGTCTTAGGGACAGGGGAAAAACCCGCTAATTATTTTACACCTGATGTGACGGCAGGTTTTAAGCCGGAAAAAGGGCTGTATCAGACTCATAAACAAAAAGAGTTAGACCAACAAGCCAAAACGTTATTAAAGCAGGCTGGGTACAGTGAAGCGCATCCTTTGGAATTAACGTTGCTGTATAACAGCTCGGAAAACCATCAAAAAATTGCTATTGCGATTGCTTCCATGTGGAAGAAAAAACTCGGGGTGCAAGTTAAGTTAGTTAACCAAGAGTGGAAAACATATATTGATAGCCGTAACACCGGAAATTTTGATGTAATCCGTGCTTCCTGGATTGGTGATTTTAATGAGCCATCTACATTCTTATCACTGCTAACTTCTCAACACAGTGGCAATATTCCTAAGTTTAATAATCCGCAATATGACGCACTAATGACTTCAGCTAGCATTGAAACGAATGATGCGCAGCGTAATGTGTATTACAACCAAGCGGAAGCCATTATTGCAAAAGAAGCACCAATTGCACCAATCTATCAATATACGAATGCGCGTTTGATTAAACCGTGGTTAAAAGGTTATCCGATTGAAAATCCAGAGGATGTGGCATACAGCCATAGCTTCTATATGATTAAGCATTAAGAATGAAATTTAGCCAGTGCAGGTGTGCTGGCTAAATTTTGGGAGACCCAAAATAAAAAAACTCCTTCCACTGGAGAGTCAGAAGGAGGACCAAAAAGGAATAAACACTACAGCGCTAATAATAGGAAAAAACTTTGCGGTTTTATTGCTAATTTGTGTCAATCAAATGGGATCTCTCTAGCAAAAATTGAGAAATTTCATTGGGCTATAAATCTTGCATAACATCTTATTTTTATGCTTTTATTTTCCTTTGCTTAACACCTACTTAAACTTTGTATTTTGATTTTGTTATTGAAATCATTGCAATATTCCCTTTAATCAACTAAAAATACCTTACTTTTCAATTTAAGGAGATAATTGCATGGCGTCGACCTATGGATCGCAATTTCAACACTCTAACCCCGTTCATGCCTTTCAGTTAGATGGAGATGGCGGTGTTCTTCCTATCGATTTAAATGCCACTGCAACACAGCAATCTCCATTTTGGCTGCATTACGATTATAAAAATAAAGAGACGTCTAGCTGGATCCAACAGACTGATTTGTTTAATGACCAAGTGAAGTCATCATTGACGGGTAAAATGAATCGTATGCGGATGGTGCGTATTGGTGATGGCGTTCTGCTGACATTACAAACCCTGAATAACACCGCAGGGCAGCGCCCAGAGCAATTGGTGGCATTTCGTATCTTTATGAATAGCCGTTTGATTGTTTCATGCCGTCACCGACGTGTTCACTCATTAGATTCTGTTATTGATGATCTTAAACAAGGCGTCGGGGCGCAGAGTACCGGTGAATGGCTTGCCGATGTCACGGATGCAATGACCGATGAAATTAGTGATTTCACCGACTCTCTTCACGAACGTCTTATTGAAATGGAAGATTTGATATTACATGGCGAAATTCCTGAGCGTGGGGAATTAGCCTTACTGCGTAAACAAATTATTGTCGTGCGCCGTTATATGGCACCGCAGCGGGATATGTTTTCTCGATTAACCGCTGAAAAATTATTATGGCTAGATGATAATGACAGACGTCGTTTACAAGAAATATCAGATAGATTAGGGCGCTGTATTGAAGATTTAGATGGTTTTATTGCACGTACCGCCATTATGTCTGATGAAATTACGAATATGATGACGGAAATGATGAATCGTCGAATCTATACCATGTCATTAATGGCGATGATATTTTTACCAACCACATTTTTAACCGGTTTATTTGGTGTGAACTTAGGGGGTATCCCTGGAAATGAATTCAAGTTTGCCTTTAGTGCGTTCTGTTTATTACTCGCCTGCTTAATTGCTACGGTATTTTGGTGGTTAAAAAGAAGTCGATGGCTATAAGAAAGGTGAATTGTTCTGGATAATGGGTGCTAGTTTGAGATAAATCAATAAAGGGTATAGGGTTTTAAGGCAATATTACTCCCGCAGGTGAATGCAACGTTGAGCGATGAACGTTGTGCTCCATAATTGTAGTTTTTCTCATATTGAGTTCTTATACAGAATAATTGACCACTGTAATGCCGATGTATTTTACATCGGCTTTTTTTTGCATAAAATCTGATGCCACCCCTGAGTTTGCCCAGAGGTAGCGGACCAATTTTTATTATCTTACTTAACTTCAATCACATCTAAGCGGTCAGCACTGTAGTCTGGTTGATCATCTTCATCAATCATTGGCTGAGCAGGCAATTCTTCACGGTCAAAAGCCATATCACCACCATTGATCACGGCATCACCATGTGAAATGTTTTTAAAATCAAATAGTTCAGTATCACATAGGTGAGATGATACAACGTTCTGAGTCGCTCTAAACATAGTTTCAATGCGCCCTGGGTAACGTTTATCCCAATCGCGTAGCATCTCTTTAATGACTTGGCGCTGTAAATTCGGCTGGGATCCACATAAGTTACAAGGGATGATAGGGAATCCTTTTGCTTCAGCAAAACGCTCAATATCTTTTTCGCGGCAATAGGCGAGAGGGCGGATAACAATGTGTTTGCCATCGTCACTCATCAATTTTGGTGGCATACCTTTTAATTTACCGCCGTAGAACATGTTTAAAAATAGGGTCTGTAAAATATCATCACGGTGATGACCGAGCGCTATTTTGGTCGCACCTAACTCTGTCGCCGTGCGATATAAGATGCCGCGACGTAAACGAGAGCACAGGGAACAGGTGGTTTTTCCTTCAGGAATTTTTTCTTTTACGATGCCATAGGTGTTTTCTTCGACAATTTTATACTCAACACCGAGTTCGTCTAAGTAAGCTGGCAAGATGTGTTCAGGGAAGCCTGGTTGTTTTTGGTCTAAGTTAACAGCGACCAAAGAGAATGAAATTGGGGCACTTTTTTGCAGGCTTTGCAAAATAGACAGCAGAGTATAGCTATCTTTCCCCCCAGACAGGCAGACCATGATACGGTCGCCTTCTTCGATCATATTAAAATCGGCGATGGCTTGCCCAACATCACGGCGGATTCTTTTTTGGAGTTTGTTTAAGTTGTATTGTTCTTTATTAGTCGTCATTCTCGGTTGTTCTTTCTTGTTTCTGATTGCTATTTAAATTTTTGAAATATATATGCTTTTTTGTTTTTTGTCGTTCTCGTTGTTTCTGAATTAACCCAGTCTTATACTGACTCGTGTATAAGACTTTGTATAAGATTCTAGACATTGGATAAGACTGATATGTCAGAAATTAATAAACTCACAGACAAAAAGCTAAAAAACATTCATGGTAAAGAAATCTCTAAGCCGGTAATGATAGCAGATGGTAGGGGGCTTTCGATACTAGTAAGCAAAAAAGGTTCTATCTCATGGTCATACTCTTACCGATTTGAAGGTAAGTTAAGTAGGATGATAATAGGGCAATATCCTGATTTATCAATGAAACAGCCGTAAGACAAGGCTTCGAGCAATTTTGGTTTCAGGGCATGACCCAAATACCAAAAGCGGTAACTGTTCTGTTAGTGCTATACAAGGTGTGAATCTAACTTAATCTGCGTTATTCTTTCTTTCATATCCATATAAATTAATCCTACCAGACAAATACTCACCTAAATATACTTCACTGATTTTATTAAAACCTTGTTTCGAAATATTGTCTTCTAACCACTCAATGTCTTTGCCGATGATTTCGAGTAAGTCATGGTTAGCTAAGCCATCGACGATAATTGGATAACGTATATTCTCATCGCCACTTTGGATAATAGTCAATTGCCCATTTTGTTCGAGAACAACGCGTTTTAGTTGCTCTATTTCGTATATGCCATTTGATCTTAGTTTGAACATCAAATCATTAGCGGAAACACCGTTTTTTAGACATTCTTTAACGTTAACGCTGCCATTATGTACCAAGGTTATAGGTTTGCCGTCAATAATTCGTTTAATAAAGGGATTATTCTCTTTTAAAAATTTAAGGGCAAAAACAAGTAAAGTCCATATGATTAACACGAGTATAAATTGCAGTACTGTTATTGATTCATTGTAAATGACACCACCAATAATACCGCCTAGAACATAGTTTTGAACTTGATCCATTGCGGATGAAGGGGCTAAATTTCCTTTGCCCATGAGGTTTATTTGAACAATCAGGCATAGGATCCCTAATCCAAGCTTTATAATAATAGGTGTATAAATAATCATTTTATGCCTTATTTTTTTATGATTTTAATTTCGGGATTTGTTAACCAAACTTTTTCTAAGCTGTAAGTTTGTTGATCTACGCTTAAATGAATACGGTAATAACGGTCATCAATTTTAATGATGATGCCATCGGATAATTGTACCGAGTTAGAAAATATAGAATTTATATCAACTCCTTTTTCTTTTGATAATAACCTTACGAAATTAACCATTTGGGATGATTTTGAGTGTATATTTTGACTATCGGTATAATCTTGATACTGAATGCCTGAAATGAAGAGTAAAAATAAGAAGGCGATAATCGTTAAATCCCGATATTTAGTTTGTAGGCGGTGACGCATATATAGGATGAAAAAAACGATTAAAGCAAATAAAGTGCCAAAAATAATAATATATTTAAAATAATCATTTATATTAGACTGCGCTTGCAAGTAATCTATCCCATAAAAATTCATATAAAAATCATTCCTGATTGTTCACTATATCCATCTTTATTATAGTGACTTATTCGCATTTTAGCTCTGATATTAAAATCTAATTTTGAGTTGTCAGTCATTACCCAAGATCTGTCATTGATTTTTATGTTGAAGTTAAAAATTGTCGATGGTTTCAGTACTTATCAAAGGAAGCATTTTGAAAACCTGCTTGTGGGATTAATTCAAGATAGGTTTTTAGATAACAAAAATATTAATGGAGATTTTATTCAAATATCGTAATGAAAATAATAATGTCGCTTCCCTTCAATAAATAAGTCATTTGAAGAGAAGCGATGAGCGATTACTGAGCCGCCTTTTTCAGTTTTTCAACTTGTTCGGCAGTGACAGGTTTACCTTGCCCCCCCCATTCGGCGCGCGCCCATGATATTAAATCTGCCATTTCTTGTGGCGTTAAATCATCGGCAAAGCTTGGCATAGCATACATACGCTGCCCATTAGGGAAAGTGGTGGTTGGAATACCCGTTAATACTACACTGATAAAGGTTTCGGGGCTGTCCATAGCTAAGATGGCATTACCTTTTAACGCTGGAATGCCATTAGGGACTCCTTCTCCGGTGATCCCGTGGCAACCTGCGCAGGTAGACATATACATTAACCGACCCGTTTCCATGATTTGACTGACATTACCCACGTCTGGTGAGTTTGCCTCAGGCAATGGAGCTGGCGGAGTGTCGGCTCCAAGTATTTTTCCTTGTTTATCCGTCATTAAATAAATTGCCATGTCATTAACATCGCTTTTATTCATCTGGCTAGTAGAAAAATGAGTCACTGTACTCATATCTGCAAATGCAGAGCCTTGCGGGGCATTCCCTGTAAGCAGGAATTGGCGCAAAGAGGCGGTATCGTACCCATGTTTGGAAAGCGCTTCGGCTGTAATATCAGGGATGGCTAAACCGGCTTCTTCACCCCCTTGAAGTGACCGTGAAAACTCGACACCCATCATTAAATTACGTGGTGAGTGACAAGCGCCACAGTGTGCTAGACCTTCAACAATATAAGCTCCTCGGTTCCACTCGGCAGAACGTTGTGGGTCATGAGGCGCATTTTGTTTAGGGAAATTAAGTAAAGTCCAGAAGTTCATAAATGGGCGAATGGGTAGGACAAATACACCTGTATTTTCTTTGTTTGGCACATTGATTGGCGGAAGTGACATCACATAAGCATACAGGGCATCAATATCATCCGATGTCGTCATATGGGTAAATACAAACGGCATGGCAGGGTAGAGATTGCCTCTTTCTTTACCAATTCCGTCTTTCAAAGCACGATGGAAATCAGCACGGGTATAGTTACCGATACCAAATTGCTTATCAGGCGTGATATTTGTGGAATAAATGGTACCAAAAGGGGTTCCGATGGCACGCCCACCCGCAGCCAATGGCCCTTCAGGTAATGAGTGGCAACCAAAGCAATCACCAGCAGTTGCCAACTCTTGCCCTCTTGGCAGCAATTTGGCGACTTCTTCTGAGGTCAGCGGTTTATCTAAATCAGGACCGATACTGGAGGTACGAAAAGCACCAAATAGGATCGCAAGCATTAATATGATGAATAATAAGATAATAATATAAATGCTTTTACGTAGAGAGCTGGATTTAGCCATGAGGTTTCTCCCTAGTCGATCACGCAGCCAGGAGTGTCTAGAGCGACTTTCCTCACTGCTTCATAATAGCGAACATAGCCTGTACAACGGCAAATATGCTCATTGAGGGCTTCTTCAATCGCATGTTCGAGTTGGTCTCGTTTCACTGGGTTTTTCTTCAGTTTATCAAGAAATACCGTCGCACCCGTGACGAAACCGGGGGCACAATAGCCACACTGGAACGAAAAGTTTTCGATAAAAGCTTGTTGAATTGGCGTTAATTCAACAACTTTGCCTTGTTCATCCAGTTTGGCTTGCCCTTCGATGGTAACAATATTTTTATTGTTGAAATAATGGGCACCAAAGATACAGGTACGGCTTTCAACCGTTGAGCCATCGGGCTGAATTTCCATAATGGTGCAAGCATGGCAGATCCCTTGCCCGCAACCAAAGTGGGTGCCTGTGAGGTCAAGGTATTCATGTAAAAACTCAATCATTGGCATCCCAACAGGGACATCAATAGGACCAATTTTCTGGCCGTTAATGGTCAGTGTTAGTGGCTTGCGCTCAATAATCGGAACGGCATGGTTGATTTTCATGAGAGTGCCTTTTTAATTTTATCTACCGTGATAGGGAATTCATAGAAACGCTTACCTGTCGCATGGGTTAATGCGTTACTCGTCGCAGGTAAGATAGGGATCATTCCCAGTTCTGCCATGCCTTTTGGTGGCGAAGTTTCTGATAGGGGAGGTAAGTAATCAATGGTTTGTTGCCAAACCGCAACATCTTTTGCGCGTGGCAGAACATAGCGATTAAAGTTCCATGTTCCATTACCTGGCCCATCTTCATACAGTGGCAATTCTTCCATCAATGCGTGACCAATACCCATCGCGGTACCTCCTTGAATTTGGCCTGAAACCAATTCAGGGACAATCATTGTACCGGGATCCATAATCATATGGTGGCGCATGATATCGACCTCACCCGTCATAGTATTGACGTTGAGCTCGACGAGGCAGGAAGCTGGTGTGACCGTAGTTGGGTCAGCTTTTGCGCGTTGTGTTGGTGGGTAATAGGCAATTTTACGTTTAATAAAATGGTAACCGCCAGTTGTCATCTGCTTTTTCAGTTCTTGTGGAGCACCCTCGCCATAACGAACGGATATTGCATCGAGAGGGAGATTTTTCAATCCTACAGTTGGAATATCGAACTCTGCGCGAGCCCACTGCCAGCTTGAATAGCCGTGAACAGCAACTCCGGTGATTAGCCCCATCTCATGGGCTCTTTTGGCTAAAATGTCAAAAGGAATGGGCTTCATCCCACCAACGCCAATACCATCAGATCCGACACGAATATCTGCAAATTCAACATTTAAGCCATTGAATGCTCCTCCGCCTGGACCTTCACTCCAAATGCTTTTGGCCGCAGGCCATAGGGTATTTTCTAATAAAAAATGACCCGCTTGGCGTGTACCAAATCCAATGTAATAAACACCGCTCGATGAACTCATGTCAGGGATCAGCGCAGGTGTCCAATAGGGATCAGTTTTTGACAGTTCATCTTGTTTTTTCTGATCTGCCCAACTGGTTTTGAGTGGTAGTTCTGCAAATTCAGTTACCCCAAATTCAACCACATCAGGGGCTTTGCTGAGTGCTTGCCATACCATAACTTGTTGTGCGGTTGTACCACCGGTACCAATCTCTTGCATACAATGGCGCATTGTTAGCTTGCCATTCGCATCAAATTCAAGAGAAAGAATCGTTGGAACACCGCTAGAACCATAAACTTGCTGCACTTGCGCAAAGCCAACGCCGTATAACTTACCGGGGTTTTTTGCTTCATAATCGACTTTATTTTTTTCACGATCGACCCAAATCGGGTGTTTTTCCGCAAGATTTAACATTTCGACATTGCGAGGGTCACCAGCGATTACACCACCTTGTGTATTCGGATAACCTTCTAATATGGTATTACGGCGGCGCAGTTCTATTGGGTCAATATTGAGGTTATGAGCGATTTCATCGACCATCAATTCAGTGACTGCCATCGACTGTAAGGAACCAAAGCCACGCATTGAGCCTGCTTCGACAGCCGGGGTGGCCATGGCGAGAGCGGTGAGGTCAGATTTTGGGAAATAATAAATAGATTGGGCACCACGTACCGCAACGTGTGATACGGCAACCGAGAGGTTTTCACGACCTCCACCATTACAGTTATAAGTACCTTTTAATACATCAAATTTGCCCGTTTTTTTATCACCGATAATGGTGACATCCATCTCAATAGAGTGGCGTTTCATTCCCATTTGGAATTGTTCATAGCGGTCATTTGCCATACGAACAGGTAAGCCATCAGCATAGAAACTGGCGACCATCGAATAGAAAGGAAAAACCGAATAGTCTTTTGAGCCATAACCGACGGTAGAACCTGTTAATAACACAATGTTCTCGACAGAAAAATGTTTGTTGTGCTTCGATAACTCAGCAGCGGCGTTGACGACTCCTGCAGGAGACTGTGTCGCGGTTAAAATATGCAGTGTTTTGGTTTGTGCGTCATACCAAGTATTACAGTTATCAGGCTCCATTGCGCAAGGGTCAATGGATTGTGAAAAACCATGGCGCTCAATCACAAATTTATCGGGATTCTGGCGAGCTGCAGCGATTTCTTGTTCAATTTGCCGTGCGTAATCCATTGCTTTTTCTTGTTTATCAGGGCTTTTTTCTGCCTGATGAAGGGCTTGAATAAAACCACCACCACGATCTTTACGGATCACTGGTGGAATAGAAATGGCATGTTTGGGGTCATATGGAGGCCAAACAGGTGTATTGCCATCGAACCCACCTTTAATACCTGAATCTTGATAAGGGGAAAAGATAGAAGGTGAAAGTGGTGTATCACCACCGATACGTACATATCGCGCTGCACCATAGTTAGCGGGCGGTTTTGGTCCAGTCACCATTCCATATTTTACGGTGTTTGTCGCAAAACGTAACATACGCTGTGCTGTGCTGTATTTATCGAAATCATGATAAATCAAGATGGCAACAGGGTGGCCAATAATCGGTGGAGTGTCCCCTAGAGGCACTAAAATATTGGTGCCATAGAAGCCTTTTCCCATACTGGTGTCTTGAGGAATATTTAAGCCATCACGGATAAGGTCTTCTTGTAAAACAACTTTATCAGGCTGTAAATTTGGACCTAACATTGAAATATCAATGCCTTCAAAGGTTTTATCTGCTTCTGTTGCTTTTAACATAAAGGCATAGCTTTGTTTTTTAGGCCAACCAGGAATGTCTTTAGCGCGGTAATCACGAGCAAAATTTTTACGGCCGGTGACCTTTTCAACACCATCCCAACGAAAGCGTGCTTTACCATTTTGACCTATCCAATCGGTTGATGGAGAGTCAGAATCTAGCTCCATTGCTATCGCAAAAGGGAGCTTACCCACCATCACTGCAATGCCTGCAATAGTGCCTAGTTTGATGAAGTTACGTCTAGAAATATGACCCGACATAGTGTGCTCCCTGATTATATTTTTAGGGTTTTTATTATGAGCAATGGAAGTCAATAATATTTTTTAGCCACGCATTATAAGATTGTTTTATTTCGATTTAATTTGTTCGCAATTTGATGGCTAATATCAGATAGCTCAGTAAGTTACATAAATAGTATGGGTATCTGTATTGATATATCAAGAACGAGTAAAGGGATTTAGACAAGAAAGTGAATAATACTGTTGGGGTCATCTTAATATGACAGTATTGAATAAAATAACTGAGTTTTATTAGAATGTAATTTATTTAAATGATAGTAATTCTTATTAATGAATAATTAAATCAATATGTATTTTATTATATAAAGCATATGATTATGTCGATATTGTGATAAGAGTGACTACAACGTCGGTAGCTTAAAAACCTCAGATTTGTGAGATTTTTTGTTTATTTTATTAGAGTATAGAGTCGTGGTTTATAAAGCTAGTAAATAAAGTGCAATGTTACTAATATGAATTCCAATTATTACTATGAATCAATTTTGTATATAAGTGATTTTATATAAGGTGCAATGATGGTTAATATTCTTACCTCTAGCGATAAGAGCAATACATCAGGTAAAAAAATCACAGTAGGTATTAGCTCATGCTTATTGGGTGATAG
>NZ_WLUG01000055.1:0-10733 GCF_009706505.1 Providencia sp. wls1922
GTGCTGTAGCTAGGCGGCAAATGAGTGGATCCCCAGGAGCATACACAAGTATGTGACTGGGGTCCGTGAATGAAGCCAACAACGCTGCGGCGCGAAATATGAAGGGAGAACATGAAGAAAAGTACTTACTGGAAAAAAAACCTCTACATCGTCTGGTTCGGCTGCTTTCTAACGGGCGCTGCCTTCAGCTTGATCATGCCTTTTCTTCCTCTGTATATCGAAGAACTTGGTATTACTGACCATGGCTCTTTGAATTTATGGACTGGTGCCGTTTTCAGTATTACCTTCCTATTTTCCGCTATTGCCGCACCTTTTTGGGGGCGCCTTTCTGACCGCCACGGTCGTAAATTAATGTTGCTGCGCTCTGCCCTTGGGATGGCGATTGTCATGTTGCTGATTGGCTTTGCGCAGAATATTTGGCAACTTTTGGCTTTACGGGCGCTTTTAGGCTTACTTGGCGGGTTTGTCCCGAATGCCAATGCGCTAATTGCCACCCAAGTCCCCGTGAATAAAAGTGGTTGGGCGATGGGTGTCTTGGCAACTGGCGCGGTGAGCGGTGCATTGATTGGTCCACTGATTGGTGGATTACTTGCCGACCAATATGGCTTGCGCCCAGTATTCTTTATTACCGCTAGTGTGTTGTTTATCTGCTTTTTTGTGACACTTTTCTACGTCCGTGAGCGTTTTACCCCCGTTTCACGCAAAGATGCTCTGACCGGAAAACAAGTTTTTGCCTCTTTACGTAATAAAAACTTAGTGATCAGCCTATTTTTCACCACCATGATCATCCAAGCATCGATTGGTTCGATTAACCCAGTGATCACCCTGTATGTTCGGGAGCTTTCAGACTCAATTGATAATCTTGCTTTTATCAGTGGGATTATTGCATCCATTCCCGGCGTTGCTGCACTGATTAGCGCCCCTATGCTCGGTAAACTGAGCGATCGCATTGGACCTGACCGTGTTTTATTAGCCGTACTTGCCGCCTCAATTTTTGTTCTATTTCCGATGGGGCTCGTCAGCAGTTATTGGGAATTAGGCGCTCTGCGCTTCTTACTCGGCGCCCTTAACGCCGCGCTGTTACCCGCCGTACAAACCTTAATTATTTATAATATTTCTCACCAAATCACTGGGCGAATATTTAGCTACAACCAAGCATTACGCGATGTAGGTAATGTCACGGGTCCTTTAATGGGTTCCTTTGTTGCAGCAACATACGGCTTTAGAGCCGTGTTCTTCTTCACCGCCGTATTAGTGTTGGTCAACCTCATTTACTCTTGGCTTATCATTAGGAAGCAATCCGATGGTTTAAGAGCATCTCCCTCTAAAGAGTAATGTTAATGTGTCCCTTTTACGCCAAAACATAACTTTTTATTATCTTTTCCACGAAAAGTTTATAAGCGCAAAAAACATTTTGTAACTCATTGTTTTTAATTAACTTAATCGATTCAAAAAACATTCTTTTATTGTCAATAAAAATCCGTTATTCTGTGCCCCCTTATCGTAAGAATGAGAGTTACATCGAATTTTCATCTTAAAACTGACTTTCTTACGATAAATTCATTCTGCTTATTAGCAATTTTATAATAATGTATGCCGAAAATATGTTTGCAACACAGCATTAACATATCAATAAAAAACAGTGATGGAGTTTCTGCTCCACATTCACAATTCGGCACAACCTCTTAAGTCACAACGTATTGGAGTTCACAGATGAGTCATTCTGCGACTAAAACTAAAACTTTTTTCGGGCATCCTTACCCGTTGAGTTCGCTTTTCCTCACCGAAATGTGGGAACGTTTTTCTTTCTATGGTGTTCGTCCTCTTTTAATCCTCTTTATGAGTGCAACTTTGTTGCAAGGTGGCATGGGGCTGCCGATTGAACAAGCATCTGCTATCGTGGGTATCTTCGCGGGTGGTGTTTATATCACTTCATTACCGGGTGGCTGGCTCGCGGATAACTGGTTAGGTCAGCGTCGTGCCGTTTGGTATGGTTCTTTGATCATTGCATTGGGTCACTTGTCGATTGCGCTGTCTGCGTTATTTACCAATACCTTCTTCTTCGTGGGACTGCTGTTGATCGTATTAGGTACCGGTTTATTTAAAACCTGTATCACCGTAATGGTTGAAACCCTGTATAAGAAAGAAGATACGCGTCGTGATGGCGGTTTCTCTCTGTTCTACATGGGTATCAATATGGGTTCATTTATTGCCCCATTAATTATCGGCCCATTACATGAAAAATACGGCTGGCATTTAGGTTTCGGTTTAGGTGGTTTGGGTATGTTAGTTGCCCTGCTTATCTTCCGTTTCTACGCGATCCCACAAATGCGTCGTTATGACAAAGAAGTTGGCTTAGATTCCACATGGAATCACCCTACCGTTCAACGTAAAAACGTCGGTAAATGGGTTGCTGTTGCCATGGCTGCACTGGCTGTACTGGTGGTGTTAATCAATAATGGCACTATTCCATTCAACCCTTCAGTAATAGCAAAAAGCTCGGCTTACATTATTTCTACGTGTGTGGGTATCTACTTTATTTTCATGTTCTTCTGTGCAGGTTTAAACAGCAGTGAGCGCTCTCGCTTACTGGCTTGTTTGATTCTGTTAATTGCTGCGGCGTTCTTCTGGTCTGCATTTGAACAAAAGCCAACATCATTTAATATCTTTGCGCGTGACTATACCGATCGCCAATGGGGTAACTTCGAAATCCCAACCATTTGGTTCCAATCAATCAACGCCTTATTTATCATTCTGTTAGCGCCTATTTTCAGCTGGTTCTGGCCTTCTTTGGCTAAGCGTAATCTGAACCCAAGCAGTATGACGAAGTTTGTGATTGGTATCCTGTTCGCCGCGGGTGGTTTTGCGGTCATGATGGTTGCCGCTAACCACGCTCTGGCAACACAAACTGGCGTTTCACCATTCTGGTTAGTTGGCAGTATTTTATTACTAACTTTAGGTGAACTGTGCTTAAGCCCAATTGGCTTGGCAACCATGACATTACTTGCACCACAGAAAATGCGCGGTCAGGTGATGGGATTATGGTTCTGTGCAAGTGCGCTGGGTAACTTAGCAGCAGGTATTATGGGTGGTAATATCCGTAAAGACCAACTGGATTCAATGCCAGACCTGTTCTCCCACGTTTCTATCGCACTGGTTATTTGTGCTGTTGTGCTAGCGGCCCTGATTATTCCAGTCAGAAAAATGCTGCAAAACGCAGATAAAAACGAAGCAAAAGCGAAATAATATTATTCGTTATTAGATAATCGTTGTTGGCGTAATAATCTCAAAAATTATTGCGCCAACCTCTCCTCAATACTGCAAATCTCGTGCTACTCTTCCCTCACTTTTCTAATCATAATGCGTTATTTCCTTTCAAGGATCTTTTACGATGAGCACACTGTCTGTTCCGGTTTATTATGTCGATGCGTTCACTGATACCCTATTTCATGGCAATCCGGCCGCTATCGTTTTACTTAATGAGTGGCTTCCTGATGACAAGCTTATCGCTATCGCCGCCGAAATTAACTTATCTGAAACGGCTTTTCTGGTAGGTGAACATATCCGCTGGTTTACACCGGTGATGGAAGTTAAATTGTGTGGTCATGCTACCCTTGCCGCTTCATATATTTTGAACCAGTTTAAGCAGCACCCAGCAAACCCTATTGTATTTCAGTCCTTATCTGGAGAACTGACGGTTCATAAAAATCAAGAAGGCTTCACATTAGACTTCCCTATTTTAGATTGTGAACCTGCCGATTTAAGCCAATATCCACAATTAAGCGAGATCCTCGGAACCCCTATTTCTGAACTGTATTTAGCCAAAGATCGCTATATCTGTTTTGTTGATTCACCAGAACAAGTGCAGAATTGCCATCCCGATATGTTGCGTCTTGCACAATTACCTTTGCAGGGATTAACCATTACCGCGAAAAGTGCTGATAGCCCAACTCACGACGAACAATGTGACTTTGTCTCTCGCTATTTTGCGCCAGCCAAAGGTGTTAATGAAGATCCCGTCACTGGCACCTCTCACTGTGCGATTGCTCCTCTTTGGGCTAAACGCTTACAGAAAAACCCAGTATTAGGTCACCAAATTTCTGCACGTGGTGGAAAAATACACTGCTTAGTTGAACAAAATCGCGTCAAAATGACCGGAAAAGCAACACTCTTTTTAGCCGGAACGATTCACTTTTGATTAATCACTGTATTTATTTGTGATCAGGATTACACTTATCGGCAACATTAATGATATGTACATTAATGTTCCGGTAAGTAATTATCTTTCCCGGTTCAAGTTTTTAAATAGTGAGAATTCAAAGAAAGTAAGGCTTAAATATGCGTTCCGACGTTGATGATGTAATCAAACAAAAAATTGAACAATCTGTTACCCATGTTTCTAAAGTGGTATTCCCAACCACCACTAACCACCATAGCACTCTGTTCGGTGGGACTGCATTAGCATGGATGGACGAAGTTTCCTTCATTACCGCGACCCGTTTTTGCCGCAAAAGATTGGTAACTGTCTCCACAGAAAAAATCAATTTTACCCACCCTATCCCATCAGGCACCATCGTTGAATTAGTCGGGGAAGTAATCCGAGTTGGTCGCACTAGCCTTACCGTTAATGTCTCTATCTTTTTAGAAGATATGTACGCTGAGGGACGAGAAGAAGTGATCCACGGACAGTTTAATTTCGTGGCTATTGATGAAAATGGCAAACCAACCCCATTATTTGAACAGTAATCACGGATCTCTCTTTACCACCATTCATACTGGTAAATAAAAAATGTGCGCCCGATCATTAAGATAGAGCGCACATTATTCATATTCTCGACATTAAGCGAATGCTAAGAATGGAGAGATACACAGTAAAATTCCGGTAAAAATAATCAGATATAAAGAAATACCTTTATATTTATGCAACATAGGGACTTTATAGACTAAATACGCTGGAATTAAACAACCCACCATCCCGAAAATTGGACTACAGATTGATGTGAAGCTCAGCACTGGTGCGTTCAGGATAATCGCTCCCCATGCTAATAGCACAGCAAAAATCATAATGCCGTTCTTCACCCAATTTTCATTAATACGCTCAACCGGCATAATACGTTGTAATATGTTCATCACAATGCCTTGAGTGGCTTCACGGAAACCTAAATAAACCCCAAAGAATGCGGTCATGACGGCAAAGATATTTAGCATGACGCTGACGACAGTCACCCAACCACCTGGGAAGAATTTCGCTGCGATAGCCAATGCAGAAATATTCTGCTCGTAAGCTTTCACCGCTTCATCGTGCCCCATAGCTAATGTGAATGATACTGCGTAGAAAAAGACGGTACAGAATAAAACAATAAACGCGATATTCATTGCACGCAGAGCTTTATAACGAGCCACTTCACGGTTCACGTTTTGGCTACGGAATGAAATCACCATTGGGCTTAATGTTTGAATAAACAGAATCGATGTTAATGTGAAAGGTAGTGTGATGACTGCCTCTTTGAATAAGCGACCAACAGGCGGCAATGAACCCACATTATATAAGTGCCACATCCCGACCATGGAAATACCCAATGCGGCAACCACAAATAATTTAGTCAGAACCATAAAGCTTGAAAGCTTAAATAGCAGTTTTTCACCGCGAGAAGAAATGGCGACTAAAATACAAATCAGAACTAGACCATACCAAGGACTTTCAGATAATAACCCATCCGTTACACCAAAAGTCTGAAAATATGATGCACTGTCATTCGTGATTGCCGTTGAATAAACAAACATCCAAATTACCAGCATAATAAAATAGAGTGCGCCAAGCAGCATACCCCAGTTTTTACCTAGATATCCGCTGATCACACTTGGATAATCTTTACATTCAGGTGATTCCGCCAGCGTATTAATAAACAGACGCTGAAACAAATACATTGCAGGATAACCGACAACGGATGATAGCAAAAATACCCATAAACCCATCAAGCCAACTTGTACGGGGAGAAAAACAATCCCCGCACCAATCGCCATCCCGATACTCATAATCACCCAACCAACATCTGTGCCATCAAACTTAGTGGCAGCACGCCATTGTTCTTGTGTCATGCCTGCACGAGAAGCCGCCGTAGAAGCTTTTCCATCATCGACATTATCTATTGTAGGGATCGTAGCCATAATTACTCACTTAATATTGTTGAACTCTTAAAAGAGAATTTTTTTTGTTTTAGATGCGACTTAAGTGGTTATTTCTTTCAATAACCTTAATTATTTGCAGGCTATTATAATGATTCCATCATAGAGGATATGTGAGAGAAAAATTATCTCTTTATTAACCTATAAAACCCCCAATAAAGAGAATATTTTTCTCTAAAAAGAGCAATCCGACGTAAATATCTCTATCTATCGACGGAAATAATCCCTATTAATTGTTTTTAGACGCGATAATTATAACCCTTTGTTTTTAAAGGTGTTAGTCTTTTAATAACCCATAAGTGATTATTAACAATTCCAACAATTATCCTTTTATTTCGTGCTAAACATCACAAGACACCATGATAACCACTACTATTCTTTGCAATAGTTCCGTATTTTGTATTTCTATTGTTAATTTTCGATATAAATAACTAGTTCGTTATTAGGAGTAATATTTAATTTTTACTCATTTATCGCGTCAAAGAGAATCACCGCGGGCTTATAATGAAGAAAAATATTTTGAATATTCACCCCTGAGGAGTAAAAGGCTCGTTTACTCTGTATTTTTGATGGGGCGTTGATATTTATAAATTATAGAAGTAGAGTATTTGATGCGTTGATGGTTATATCCTGTAATTAATAACTGTTAACACCGTTTCGAGTTTATCTTGAAATAAGGATATTCATAGCCAACTTAAGATACGGAAAGCCTTATGTTACGATTATTGACCTTTATTTCTTTATTTATATTTTCAACAAATTTAACTTTTGCAGCTCCTGTTCCTCCTGAAGTCATTAAGCAAATTGAACAACAAGCACAAAAAGGGGATGTGAAAGCTCAAGTTATGCTAGGCATTGGTTACTATGTTGGTAACGAAATTAAGCAAGATTATCCGAAAGCAAAGAAATGGCTTACGATGGCTGCCAATAAAGGCAATGCGGACGCTCAACTATTCCTAGGTGATATGTATCTTAATGGTAATGGCGTTCAATCTGATTTTGAAACAGCTTATGGTTGGATTGAGAAATCGGCGAATAAGGGAAATCCTGAAGCCATAAACTATATGGGTCAATTCTATTACCAAGGTGCTGGCGTAAAACAAAATTATCTCGTGGCTTTTGAGTGGTTCCAAAAAGCAGCCGATAAAAAATTTCCACCTGCTGAATATCAATTAGGAAAAATGCTACAAAATGGTGAGGGAACTGAGTTTAATGAAAAACTCGGCGCTGAATATATTAGTAAAGCGTGTAAAGGCGGATTAAAACCAGCCTGCCCAGAACCAGAAAAAGAAACCATAAAACCTAAAACGACTAAAAAATAATATTCTATTTGAATGCGGTAATACTCCCCTCATGTATTGCCGTTTTTTTATTGTCATTATTTTTATTATCCATTTTTTTATTCCCGCCAATTGCGTACTCCCGCTCACATCATTTTTAACCCAATTCAGTTAATATTAATTTATTAACAATCAATATGAAAAATGGTTAAAATGTTCTAAACTTATAATATAAAAGAAAAAAGGAGATATTATGTACAATACAATTTTAGTTCCTATTGATGTTACCGAAGACGACCTCACCAAAATGTTAGTTCCGCATGTTAATGCTATGCAGAAACTAAACAATTCTACCGTTCATTTTTTAGCTGTGACTGCACCAATTTCCAATTATTTACGCTATGGCGGCACTATTTTGCCTGGTGACTTCCCGGATGATCAAAAACAAGCTGATATCATTCTGAAAGAGTTACAAGAGAAAGTTAAACTGTTCTCTATCCCTGCAGATAAAGTGCAAGTAAAAGCGGTTGTAGGTTCAGTTAAAGATGAAATTTTGGCAACAGCTGAAGATATTAAAGCCGATGTGATTTTACTGGGCTCACGTCGCCCAAGTATGTCTACCTACTTATTAGGCTCCAATGCGGCTTCAGTTGTACGTTATGCGAAAACGAGCGTATTAGTGGTTCGCTAATCCATACGAAGGGTTAATAACCGCAGAAAGCTCTATTTTAACTCGTCGAATGGTTAGGGTTAAAGTTTGTTACACTAAAGGGCAATTCCATACAATTTATAAGCCCATTTATTCGACATTTAAGGTAAATTAGAGGCTCATAAACATTTTCGTGACTATTTCACACCCTGCTCCTCAGAGCAGGGTTTTTTATGCCTCATCCAGGCATTATTGACAGTTGGATATCACTGTTTCAACGCCGATTTCATCACATTTTCAAAATCTTCCCATGAACAATACCCATTTTTATCTATCGGGCAATTTTTCAATTCAAGGGTAACGTGTTTTGGCGGCGTTGCTAAAGAGAGGTAAGCATTGTCTCGCAACTGATCTGCAGTTTGATACACATACTCAATCTTCACATAGTCCTTTGTCTCTTTTTTATCTGTCCAACGCTGGAATACCAATTTACCGCCAATCGGTGTGTGCTCATATTGATCAGGTAATTGGTACGGTTTGAAATCCATCGCAGATAATACTGAAGCAATATTTGAATCATGTCCCACTAAGAAAATGAATTTAGCCGTTTCGCCTTTATTGACAGAAACAAAGCCTTTATCCATATAACTCAGAATTGGATGTGCCACATTTTTTGCGATGATTTTCGGTGTAAATAACGTTTCTTGATAAGCATTTTTTAAAGTATTCAGCTTTTGCCATTTTTCATCACTATTGACCATTCCCCATGCTACATCTTTTTCAGGGAAGCCTTCATAATATTGCAGGTCAATTGCATCGACGGCAGAGTTCGCCATCTTCAACGGTCCACTCACACCCGGTTCTTTATCTGCTTCAATGATAAAACTGTTCTTTGGTGTGGCTAAATTACACAGTTTATCCGTCGCGCACTTCTTCGAATCTTTAATATTGAGAACATTGTCCAGCTCATCATAACCTGGCTTCAAGTTTAACCCTTTAAGGTGGGACTCCATCGCTTCAAGTGCTTGTTTTTTAAATTCAGGGGAGCTATTCGTAATGATAGGATTAAACACGGGATCCATCGTACCAATTTCCGGTTTATGATGGATATTCACTTTACAACCAGGGAATGCCCCCACAGTAAAGAACTGCGCAGTTGCAATCGTTCGCTGTAGGCTATTCGTGTAAATATAGATATCATCGCTGCTGGTTGGACATAATTCATTCACAAATAATTTATTGCTATCGAGCCACTCTCTAAAATAGTGCCCCATATACACTTCGAGCGCCCCGCCCTTTGTCGTTAAATAGCCACTTTCTGCATCCCATGCTGGCCACTTTTTATCGGTTATTTCTGTCAGGATCCCTGTATTAACAATAGGAGTACGTAAATTATGACGACTTAGAACTAAAACTTGGTCTAATTCCATATTTTGTGCATTATCTGTACTTGCCAGAGCGGGGGCTATTGGTGCTAATAACGCCGCCGATAAACACACTGTTAGCATTTTATATTTCATCAGCATACTCCTACCATAGTTTTTAAATTGATTAACATAATCAAACAATAAACACTGCAATAAAATAAAGTATAGTGCTTATATGAATTTCGGAAACATATCCTCTAATAATGAAGCAGTTATCTTTTTTTTCTGCGATTAATATCCCAAAAATGCTCCTCAACTAAAATAACCATCAAATATTGACATTAACTAGCCATAATTTAAGATGAATTTTCACTATAAGGATAAAATGCAATGAATATTCAGCCCGCCACTGTCGAACATTACGATGAGATCATTCATCTTTGGGAGGCTTCTGTAAGAGCAACTCATGATTTTCTGCCAGAAAAGAACATAGAAATGCTAAAAACACCCATTAGGGAACAATACTTACCTAATTTGTCTGTTTTTGTGACTTTTGATCCTAACGGCAAAATAGCGGGCTTTTTAGGTACTGGTGAGAATCGTCTAGAAATGTTGTTTATTTCCCCCCTTGCAAGAGGGACAGGCATTGGTAAACAACTCCTGAATTACGCCATTAAACACTTAGATATTAATGAAGTCGATGTGAATGAGCAAAATTCGCAAGCAGTTGGTTTCTATCAACACATGGGATTTGTTCAATATGCTCGTTCCGAACTTGATGGGGAAGGAAATCCGTTTCCTTTACTGCATATGCGATTAACCAAATAACGACAGATTATTATAGATAGTGGCTATTCATCACTGTATTCACCAGAAAGTGATTAAATACGTCATACTGACTCAACGTAAAAGGCGTATTTAAGCTTAAAATTTCCAGCTTATGAGGCGCATACTGGGCGTTATAGCATGGATGGTGATGGACATAGTCATTTCTGACAAAGCCAGTTTTTTCATAGAAATGAAGACGTTTTCTTGCAACTTCATCGACTAATGGGTCTATCTCCAACACTATCTGTGGGTACAACTGGCACAGTGCGGTCAACGATTTTTGGCCGTAACCTGACCCACGAATATGTTGGTCAATCGCAAAATGTTCAATATAGAAAAAGGCATCAATAACCCACCCACCGATAAATCCAACAAACTGATTATTGTCTGTAATTTTATATAAATAATATTGCTCTAGAGGGA
>NZ_WLUG01000056.1:0-22994 GCF_009706505.1 Providencia sp. wls1922
AAGGTAATCACTTGCTGGGCAATACGATTTACAGGCTGCGCCAATGTGGTGAGTTGATACCCTTCCCACCCCGCCATCGGAATATCATCACACCCCACGATCCTGAGTTGTTCAGAAACCGTGATATTCAACTTTTGCCGGCAACAATCCATTACCCCGAGCGCCAAAGAATCTGCGGCACAAAATAAGCCATCCAACGATTGTAGTTGCAGCTGATGCTGCAACGCCGCTTCAAAACCCGCTTGATAACGATAGCTCCCCGCAGATAAGCACATTGGCTCAGGATAACCCGCTGCCATTAAATAGTTTTTAAAACCTTGATAGCGTTCATTTGATGCTTGCCCATCTCCACGCCCAGCCAGAAACCCCAACCGAGTTAAGCCTAAACTTAATAGATATTTTGCCGCCATTTCTCCGGCTAATTGGTTATCTGTTTGTACTGATGGAACCAATCCCGCAGCATCACTGCGTCCCAGTGTAATTAGCGGTAAAGAGAGTTTTAAACATTGATGAAAATGCTCGACTGGCAGTGACCCCACGACAGCAACCACCCCATCAATTTGATATCCCGATAATTGCAAAATCGCCTCATCAAGGTCGCCCGCCTTTTTCACATTCAACAGCATCGGCTGTTTTCCGTGCCCTTGTAATGCGCTGGATAAGGCTTCAAACAAATAGGATTCATACGGGTTCGACAAATCACTGACAAGGATCGCCACGATATTGGAACGTTTTTTCTGGTTAGGCGTACTCAGTGTACGAGCAAAAAAATTAGGTTGATAACCTAACTGCTTCGCTGCGTCTAAAATCTTTTGCTGTTTCTTCGGGTGAATACTCGCACCTTCGGTAAATGCCCGTGATACCGACGAACGGGAAACGCCTGCCACTTCCGCCACATCCGATGCCGTCACTTTGCGATTTTGCATCATGATAAGCATTCCCCCTGCTGAGCCAACTGAAGAAACGGATATTCGGCAATATGTTCACGCAGGCTATCTCGGTAACGCGGCTCAATATGATAAAGCCGCCATTGGCTATTAGATTTGGGAGATAACTTTTGCAACCGCTGGTGTAGTGATGCCCAAGAGCCATGACTGGGATGAATATCGAGGGTTTCACACTCCAAAAATACCCAATCACTTTGCAACGCCAATTGTTCCCCTTGGGGTGAAATCTCACCATCCCCTGAATAAAACAGACTACGCCCCGAATTCGCCGTCAGGTGCAAACTGCGGTTACTGACCGAATGTTGAGTTAACGCCGTTGTCACTTTCCAATCACCAATAAATTGAATCTCTTCACTATTTTGTTGGATGATCTCAAAACCTAATTGCGCTTTAGGCCAATATGAAAAAGCAAGAAGCGGCGTCAATAGCGCCCATTGTTCCCGCTGAGCAATAATCGTCAGTGGGCGCTTTCGTCGGTACGAATCCATCCAGTTAAGCAAGGAGGTTAGCCCCAAACAGTGGTCAGGATGGGTATGGGTTAAATAGATAGCATCCAATTCTTCCACATGCATTTGTCCAAACAGCGCTTGAGGCACCGTCGGACCACAATCCACCAGCAATTGGTAGCCTGACTCTTCCACCAGAATGCTGGCATTGACGCGTTCGCTATCATAAGCATCCCCGGTTCCCACCACCGTAATTTGAAAACTAGGCTGCATGGTTTGTCCTTGTTTTAGCCATTTCAATCCGTTGTTCTTGTTCATCAAAAAGGTGCAACGTCGAACGCGATAAACTTATGGGTAACCTGTCCCCCAATCCATAAATCTGGTCACTCTCCACCACAAAATGCAGCCCTTGTAGTGAACCGAAGCCTTGTAGAGAACCCTTGTCTTGTAATAGGCCATAGTAGAGCCGTGAATGCCCTAGAGGCTCCACCACCGTGATTGGCATAAAGGCATCCGGGTTTTGGCTATCCACCACCACTTGATTAGGACGAACGCCTATACACTCCGTTCCAGCAGGTAGCGAAATATCGATTGAATCGAACATTTGCGGTGGGAGAAAATTCATCACCGGTGACCCAATAAATGACGCTACAAATTTATTGGCTGGCTTCTGGTATAACGTTTCAGGCGTACCTACTTGCTCAATGCGTCCTTGATTTAAGACCACAATGCGGTCAGCCAAAGTCATCGCTTCAACTTGGTCGTGAGTCACGTAAATCATGGTGGCTTTCAAGTTTTGATGAAGTTGCTTCAAGTAAATGCGCATTTCGCCACGTAGCTTCGCATCAAGGTTTGACAGCGGTTCATCAAACAAAAATAACTCAGGGTCACGCACAATCGCGCGCCCAATCGCCACCCGTTGACGCTGCCCACCAGACAGCGCCGATGGTAGTCTGTCAAGCAAATGAGTTAATTGTAAATTCTCGGCGGTTTCCCGTACTTTTTGGGTAATTTCTCGCGCACTCATTCCCGCCATCTTCAGCGGAAATCCCATATTCTTTTCCACGCTCATGTGGGGATATAGGGCATAGGATTGGAACACCATCGCCACTTGTCGCAGTGAGGGATGCACATCATTCAACGGTTGACCATTGAGTCTCAATTCCCCCTCAGTGATGGATTCTAGCCCTGCAATCATACGTAGCAACGTGGATTTCCCGCAGCCAGAAGGTCCAACAAACACCACGAATTCGCCATTATCGATGGTTAAATCCACCTGTGGGATCACGCAATGCCCTTCGTAGCTTTTACCAATATTAATCAGTTCAAGTTTTTTCATGATAAGTGCCTACTATTTCAATCCCATCGAGAAACCACGTAATAAATAGCGCTGCATATAGCCCGCCAGCGCCAGCATCGGCAGCGAAGAAACAATCCCTATCGCCATCATTTCTCCCCATGCAGTACCGTCTTCAGTCATAAAGTTAGAGATAAATAATGGGATAGTGAATTTGTCTGGCGTATGAATAAATAACAGCGAGAATAAAAACTCATTCCAACCGAGGATCATGGAGAAAATCGCCGTCGCGACTAACCCCGGCGCACAAAGCGGAAAGACAATATAGGCTAAACGGCGCAGTAAGTTCGCCCCATCCATCGCCCCTGCCTCTTCAATCTCTAATGGAATATCGCGAATAAAACCGAGCAGCATCCAGATACAAAACGGCAAGGTATACACCTGATAAGACAAAATCAGCCCAATGCGCGTATTCAGTAACCCAACTTGGTTCATCAAGGAATAGAGCGGAATGGCAATCACAATCGGCGGCATCATTTTAATAATCAATACACCGAGCAAAAACACGTTATCGAGCTTAGTAGGGAAGCGATAACGCACTAAGGCGTAAGCACAAAAGAACGCCAGTACCACCGAAACCGCCGTTGCCCCCACCGAGACTAAAACCGTGTTGCCCACTAAGCGCAGCAAGTCCCCTTCAAATAGCTTTTCAAACGACGATAAGCTCGGTTGGCTTGGTAGTAATTGCGCCCCCGATTGCATAATTTCAGACGGGGATTTAAACGCCGTGCCGAACATCCAAATAATCGGCAGCGTCATGATCAACACTGCCAACCAAACAAACAATGTATGTATTTTGGCTTTCATGATCAGCGTCCTTTCATTACGTTTCGGGCATAAATCAATGTCATCAGCAAGGAAATCGCCAACATCACTAACGCCGCCGCACTCGCCATGCCTAAGTCAAAGAAGCGGAAACCGTATTTATAGACAAACATAGATAATGTCTCGGTTGAATTTCCTGGACCGCCCCCCGTCATCACATACACTTTGTCGAATAACTTAAAGGTATCGATAGAGCGCAATAAAAATGCCAGCATCAGTTGCTTTTTGATCAGCGGAAGCGTGATGTAGACAAAGGATTTCCAGCCTTTTGCACCATCCACCATCGCCGCTTCGCCAATATCTTTAGGAATGGATTGCAAGCCCGCCAAAATGATCAGAAATGCCATTGGCGTCCATTGCCAGGTATCCACTAACGCTATGGAATATAAGGCCAAATCTGGATTGAACAACCACTCTTGGGCGGGTAAACCCACCGCCACCAGCAGGCTATTTAAGAATCCAAAATCATAGTTGTACCAAGAGCGCCAAATCGAGGAGCACACCAGCGTGGAGAGCATCATCGGGTAGATAATGATGGGCAACGCAAATTTTCGCCCAGCAAATTGACGGTTAAACAGCAGTGCTAGCCACAGCCCTAAAAGAACTTGGGCAATAGACGCCACGAGGGTAAACACGAAAGTATTTTTAATCGCAGCCAGAAAGAAAAAGTCATCGAACAATTCCGAGAAATTCGACCAGCCAATAAAGTGATAGCTGTCATCGATATAATCCACTTGCCCAAATGCGTGATACAGCACGGATACGATGGGATACAACGTCAATAACCCCAGCATAATCAACGCTGGGAGGAGTAACCAAAACAACTGTTTACGGTTTTCAAATAACATACTCAGCATTCCATAAAGGCGCTAGAAACTAGCGCCATGAAAAACATCACTATTTTTTTGGGTGCTATTTTTTGGTGCTACGTTCAATGCGTTTTTGCGCTTGTTCCAAAGCTTGATCTCCGGTCATTTGCCCCATCATCGCCATTTGTAAAAAGTCCCCAAGAATACTTTCCACTTCTGCCCAGTTTTGAATGCGTGGGCGTGCTTTACCCGCTTCTAATGCGGCTGCTTGTTGCGGATACCAACGGTATTGACTAACAACTTGCGGGTCTGCGTAGACGCTATGGCGCGTTGGCGGTGTACCAAAGTTTAGTGCTAACGCTTTTTGCATTTCGGCACTGCTAGCAAATGCAAGGAATTGCTCCGCTTCCACTTTGTTTTTCGCATCCGCCGGAATCGCAAGCTGCCAGATACCCAGCATCGGTGATGGCTGTCCTATTTCTGCTGGTGGAGCCATCATTTCCATTTTGCCGACCACATTCGAGACTTTGGCATTATCAAGATCCGGCACCCAAGCTGGCCATACTTCGATTGCCATTGCTGCGGTACCTTTTTGTAATGCATCGCGAACTTCATCTGCGTTAAACACATCCACCCCTTTCGGTGCATATTGCTTCATGGCTAAGAAGGTTTCTAACGCTTGTTTGGCCTGCGGGGTATTCAAGGTCGGTTTTCCGTTACTATCGACAACGTCGCCACCATATCCCCACAGAATGGGTAAAAATCCCGTCACGATTGGGTTGCCTTTTACTCCGCGGTACACCACGCCATTGGCTTTGCCATCTTGGCTAATGGTTTTCGCTGAGTTCAACACATCCGTCCATGTTTTCGGCTGTTGAAGTTTGTACTGATCGAACAGGTCTTTATTCCACGCGAACATTGCCACGTTACCCACCATTGGCAATGCATAGCTCGCACCTTTGCCGTCTTGGCGACCGATATCCACGGTGGATTGAATAAAGTCTTTATCTTGGAGTGAATCAGACAGTGGGGATAACCACTTGTTGGCAAGGAATTCAGGTGCCCACGAGTCATCCATTAAAATCACGTCATAGTTACCGGTTTTCTCGCGCATGGAGAGCACGATGCTTTCATATAGCCCTTTACTCGGACGCTTAACTAACGTGATTTCTGCCTTAGGATTATTTTTTTTATATTCGTCGACAACAAACTGCATCGCATCACCGTAACTGCTATCTCGTCCGGCAATAATTAATTCAGAGGCGCTAGCGCCAAGTGTTGAGGCTATCAGAGCGGATGCCAATAATGTGCGCTTAATCATTTGCTTCTCCTAGTGGATGTCTCTTGTTCTTTGTATGAATTTTCGGTTGAGTCGTTTTTGCACGCGCGTTCAAATTGCCATGGCAGGCTACGGCTGGAAGATGACAGTTAGATGAAGGTGAAGTGAAGGTTTTATTCATAATGGCAAAGACGATTGGAATTCAATGATGGCTTTCTTTAGTATGATGGGCAATTCTTTGCATAACATCCTAACTGAGAGCCGAATGACTCGCACCCAACGCTTACTCACATTGATTCAGATCCTGAAAGAGAATCGCTATCCGGTCACCGCAGATGCCCTCGCCTGTCAGTTAGAGGTGAGTGTTCGTTCCATTTATCGGGATATCGAATCGCTACGCGACCAAGGAGCTGAAATTACAGGTGAAGCGGGCATTGGTTATCAGTTAAAAAGCGGATTGTTACTGCCACCATTGATGTTCGATGAGAATGAACTAGAAGCGCTAATTTTAGGTTTACGCTGGGTACAAAGTAATGCCGATGAAGAACTCAAAAACTCTGCCCTGCGCACACTCAATAAAATTAATGCTGTGGTGGGTAAAGAGGCACAGATCATCCTAAACAGTAATACGCTATTTGCCCCAACGACCCAACTTAATGAAATTGACGAGCATGTGGCTAAAAATTTACGCCTGAGTTTACGGGAAGAGCGCAAAGCCAAAATCGCGTATGTGGATATTAAAGGACAATCCAGTGAACGAATTATTTGGCCGATTGCGGTGGGTTATATGAAAGATACCCAAGTGTTAGCGGCGTGGTGCGAATTGCGCCAAAGCTATCGCCATTTCCGCTTAGATAGAATCCAAGCTTACACCGTCTTGGGTGAGTCGCTGCCCTACCCGAAAGGCTATTTACTCAGCCGTTGGCAGAAAGAAGTTTTGTGTGTCACTCCTGACAATTTCTGACACCGCCTTCGCTTATAGTCAGTGCTCTACTTAATTTAAGGAAAAACCACTATGAGCGAGCTAGTTCTATTTACCAATGCAATGTCCCGCGGCAATACCGTTGATTTACTATTAAAAATGATGGACGTTCCCTATAAGCGCATTGAATTAGCTTATGGTGCAGAGATGCACACCAAGGAATACCTTGCCATTAATCCAATGGCAAAAGTACCTGCTTTAGTTGATGGTGATGTGGTTGTTACTGAGTGCGCGGCGATTTGTCTTTATTTAGCCGATAAGTTTATTGAAAAGGGTTTTGCCCCCGCACTTAATAGCCCTGAGCGTGGTGCTTATTACCGCTGGTTTTTATTCACGGCAGGTCCGATTGAATCTGCGTTTACCGTCCTTGATTTAGGTGTGGAATTAACAGAAGAACAGCAAAAATCGTCAGGCTTTGGTAGCGTTGAACGCACTTTAGCGACGCTAGATGTCTGCCTCGCCAGTGCCAAACCGTATATTTGCGGTGAAACATTAACCGCAGTGGATGTGTATGTGGGCTGCTTTGTGATGTTTTTAATCAAATATTGTGGATATACCGCAACACCGCCGATGCAAACCTATATGGATAGCCTAGCAACACACCCAGAGATTGCTACGCTGCTAGCGATGTAGTACCTATTATCATCACCGTGAAATGCAAAAAGGCGCAGAATTAACCTGCGCCTTTTTAATTTCTCGCTAAAGAGAGTTAAACGATGCTTAACGCATTGTCACAAACTCTTCCGCAGCAGTCGGGTGGATTGCAACAGTGTTGTCGAAATCTTTCTTGGTTGCGCCCATTTTGAGAGCGACCGCGAAGCCTTGCAGCATTTCATCCATACCAAAACCGATACCGTGGATGCCGACAATTTTCTCTTCTTTACCCACACATACCAGCTTCATGCGGCATGGTTGGCGATGAGAAGTGACTGCGGTATACATCGCGGTAAATGAAGATTTATAGCATTTCACTGCATCTGCACCATATTTTTCAATGGCTTCTGGCTCAGTTAAACCCACTGTACCAATTGGCGGATGGCTGAATACAACCGTTGGCACGTTGGTGTAATCTAAATGTTCGTCAGGTTTGTTGTTAAACAAGCGCTCAGATAGACGGCGACCCGCAGCAACGGCGACTGGCGTTAATTCTACCGCGCCGGTGTTATCGCCCACCGCGTAAACGCCAGCCACATTGGTATTCTGATATTTATCGACTTTAATATAGCCTTTCGCATTTAGCTCAACGCCTGCCGCTTCAATATTCAGGTTATCCGTCATTGGCTCACGACCGATTGCCCAAATCAGCGCATCAACGGTTTGCTCGTGACCATTTTCTAATTTCAGTGTCAGTGAGCCGTCTGCATTTTTGACCACTTCTTTCGGAATGGATTCTGTGTGCAGCGTTGGGCCTTCTGCATTCATCACTTCCACTAACGTTTCAATAATAAGCGGGTCAAACGCACGCAGTGGAGCATGTTTACGCACAAACAGGTGGGCTTCGCTACCTAAACCATTCAGTACGCCAGCCAGTTCAACGGCAATATAACCCGCACCGACAACAGCAACACGCTTAGGCAGTGCTTCCAGTTCAAAGAAACCGTCAGAAGTCATGCCATATTCCGCACCTGGGATAGCTGGGATCACCGGGCGACCACCCGTTGCGATCAAAATATGATCCGCGGTGTAAATCTCGCCATTCACTTCAACGGTATGCGCATCAACAAAACGAGCAAAACCTTTGATCACATCGACTTTGTTATTGCCAAGTACGCGATCGTAAGATTGGTGGATACGGTCGATATAAGCAGTACGGCTCTCAATTAATTTCTTCCAGTTGAAATCATTGATAGTGGTATCGAAACCATAGTCTGGACCATAGGCGCGAATAGCTTCAGAAATTTGCGCTGCATGCCACATCACTTTTTTCGGTACACAACCGACGTTAACACAAGTGCCGCCTAACTCTTTAGCTTCAATCAGGGCACACTTTTGTCCGTACATTGCCGCACGGTTCATTGACGCAATACCGCCGCTACCGCCGCCAATTGCAATATAGTCGTAATGTTTGCTCATAACTTGGTGATTCCCATTTGTTGAATTACGAATACGTTAATATTCTCTTATTATGCTATGTAAACATAAACATTTAAGATAGCTATTGCCTGTTACTGCAATAGCTAGAGTCTATTATTACTCAAGTACAATTTACTCAGGTACAATCCACTCAACTAATGTATGCCCAGTGCCTTCTGGCACCAGTGTTTTGTGTAACCATGGCAGGACATTTTTCATCTGCTGCTCAAGTTTCCAAGGCGGGTTAATGACAATCATACCGGATGCGGTCATGCCGCGTTGGTCGCTGTCAGGGCGTACCGCTAATTCAATTTGCAGAATTTTACGGATACCCGTAGCTTCTAGCTGGTTCACCATACGTTTGATTTGTTGGCGTAGAACCACTGGATACCAAATCGCATAAGTGCCTGTTGCGAAACGTTTATAACCTTCAACAACGCCTTTTACGACCGCTTCATAGTCTGATTTCATCTCATAAGGTGGATCCATCAGCATAAAACCACGGCGGCTTTGCGGAGGTAATTTCGATTTTAACTGCTGATAACCATCTTCGCGGGCAACTTGTGCACGCTCATCGCGAGAAAATTCAGTACGCAATAATGGATAATCACTTGGATGTAACTCGGTTAAAATCAGTTTATCGTGCTCACGCAGTAAATGTTTCGCTAATAGTGGTGATCCCGGGTAATAACGTAAGCGACCATTTTCATTTAAACGGCGCACAACTTGCATATAGGGCAGTAGTTCCTCAGGTAAGTCCGGTTGCTCCCAAACTCGTGCAATCCCTTCGAGATACTCCCCTGTCTTTTCTGAATGTTCGCTGGTTAATTGATAACGACCCGCGCCGGAATGGGTATCCAGATACAGAAATGGTTTCTCTTTTTCTTTAAGAGATTCAATGATCAGGCTTTGTACCGTATGTTTGAGAACATCCGCATGGTTGCCTGCGTGAAAGCTATGACGATAACTTAACATGTCGCGTTTATTTCCTGAGGAATTCAGCAGTCACTTTTGTGAATGCTGTTAATAGAATCTGTACAGAAGGTCTGTTGAATGAAAAATAGACCAAATAATTTCTTTCGCGCCATTATAGCTAAAATTTGATGGGATTGTCATAGTGACAAAACATGACAAAATTGCACATGACCTTTCCTTAGCAAAAAGTTATCCTAAGCAAAATTAAAAACCACAACAGGGGAAACCAATGAAACGAGTATTTATAATATCTTCCATTTTAGCGTTATTTTTAGTGAATAATTCTGCAATGGCAGGTAATTCATCCCAAGGATGTGAAATCAAAAAACAAAAAATTGAAACTCAGCTCAAATATGCCAAAGCACACGGTAATACTTACCGCGTAAATGGCTTAGAGCGAGCGCTCGAGAACGTTAATCGCTACTGTACCTCTGATTCTCTGTATCGCGATAGCCAGCAGAAAATTGCTGAAAAACAGAAAAAAGTCGCTGAGCGTGAAGCTGAATTGCAAGAATCTGTTCAAAAAGGTGACCCTGAAAAAATCGCTAAACATAAGCGTAAGGTCGCCGAAGCAAAGGCTGAACTTAAAGAAGCTCAAGACCTCTCCGACATCTACAAAGATACCCTTTAATAAAAATTCAATTTTAATCAAATAGTTAATTTCTATTCTTTATCTCACCCTATGCCTAATTTTGGATAAATAAAGGCATAGGGTGAAATTATCAACAAACTTAGGCTATAGTATAAAAGAATATAGAATGGTGAATTATAAGAATATTTTGATTAAGCAGTGAAAAGGGGAACGCATGTCAGACATGCAAGATGAGCAACAAAAAGAGACCAACAAATTAAAATCCACTCTAAACAAAAGCCTAGACGGTAGTAAAAAAGCCTTAACGTTCTCAATGAGAGTGGTCGATTTTGTTTGTGCAATTCCATTTATTGCGCATTTAATCCGCACTGCCCAACGTTTTACCGATAGAATGGGTAACCAGTTTGGCGCCGCAATTACCTATTTCTCGTTTTTATCCCTGATCCCTGTACTGATGTTTAGCTTCGCTGCGGCGGGTTTCGTGTTAGCCAGCAATCCTGAATTACTTGAGAAGCTCATTCGTGGCATTTCTGCCAACATTACTGATCCCACACTCGCAAATACCCTTGAACAAACCATTGATACGGCTATCCGCCAGCGTACCACCGTGGGGTTAACTGGTTTAGCACTAGCGGTCTATTCTGGCGTTAACTGGGTAAATAACTTGCGCTTAGCGATTTTAGCGCAATCTCGCACCATTTGGGAACGAAACGAATCAGAACAAGAAAATATCATTTTTCGCTATGTTCGGGACTTTTTCGCGCTAATAGGTTTGCTAATCGCGTTAATTGTCACTATTACACTGACCTCCGTAGCTGGCTCTGCTCAAGCAACCATTGTCAGTACGCTTGGCCTAGACAGCATTGAGTGGCTTAAGCCCGTTTGGACACTGATTGGCTTAGCAATTTCCATTACCGCCAACTTCTTATTATTTTTGTGGATTTTCTGGATTTTACCACGCATGCAGCACCGTCGCCGCTCACTGCTGAAAGGCACCTTGCTCGCCGCGATTGGATTTGAAATCATCAAATCTATCATGACATGGATTTTACCAACCTTAGCCTCTTCACCATCGGGAGCAGCTTTTGGTTCAGTATTGGGGTTAATGGCATTTTTCTATTTCTTTGCCCGACTCACACTCTTTTGCGCTGCGTGGATTGCCACGGATGAGCCGAAGGGGGGTGCACAAGACGTTCTCACTTCCTAATATCAATCATAGGGGAATGGTAGGTTTATCATTCCCCTCACTCATTTATTCCATCTCTTTAATGAGCGTCGCCATTAAATCTTTTGTGCTCATTTCACGGACTTTTGCCACATTTTGTCCCGCCCAATGGGCGGCAAATTCATCACTGCCGGAATGAGTTGCCGCGGCATTCAGCTGCTTACCCACATCATAAGCGATGGGATAATCTGGCAATTTACTTTCATCATACTGCTGCCCCGCTTGCATAAACTGGTTGAAAATACCTCGGGCAGGCCGCCCTGAGATAGCCGCAGTTAAATAAGTATTATCCGTAGTTTGGCTTTTCAGTTTACGACGATATCCTTCATTTGCCGCAGATTCTGGGCATAACAGAAAGGCGGTTCCTAATTGTGCGGCAGAAGCACCATGAGCAAGAGCTTGCTTGATATCCGCACCATCCATGATCCCCCCTGTCGCAATAATCGGTAATTGCGTGTGTTTAGCAAGTAGCGCAACCAGCTGATTTGTTGTCAGTTCTTCATCTTTTAATTGCACATCAAACATGCCACGATGGCCACCAGCTTCTATTCCTTGAGCCACAATTGCATCAATGCCTGCTTGTTCAATTAATTGGGCTTCATGTAAGTTTGTCGCCGTCGCCATCGTAAAAATACCTTTTTCTTTCAAAGCATTGATAACTTCACAAGACGGCACATTGAAGTGGAAACTCACGACTGCGGGTTTCATTTCTAAAAATAGTTCCAACATGGCTGGGTTATCTAAAAATGAGAGATAAATTTCATCCAATTGCTCTGGGGCTTGATGGTTAAACTGCTGGAATTTAGGCTGTAAATGTGCCAACCAAGCCTGTTCGTTCTGGCTATTGCGTTGTGGTGTCGTATGGCAAAACACATTCACATTAAATGGTTTGTTTGTTAGTGCTTGAGTGGCTGCAATCATTGACCTAGCTTGATCTACCGAGCTGGCGCCCAGTGCTAAGGAGCCCAATCCACCCGCCTCACAAACGGCGGCGACCAACGCAGGTGTTGAAACTACCGCCATAGGTGCTTGAATAATAGGATAACGTAGGTTTAGGCGATGCAGTAATACATTGGAATGGCTCATACTTTCCTTACCTTTTTATGCTTATGCGATAGATGAATGGCATGTTAATAAATTGCATATAATATGTATCTTTATCATTCTATCCCAATATTTACTCAATGAACCTAACTGTTTTTCGGAATGTGATAACAGCCGCATTTCTCATTACTATCATAAAATTAGCAAACTAAACGCATTTTAAGCGTGTATGTTATAGCGACAAACAGCCGAAGATACAGTGAGCCCACGCTTAAGGAAGCCGACAATGCTAATCTCTCAATTGGAAAATCTATCTTGTGGTGTCGTCGTTTATTACCATAATCAGCCACAAAACTGCGTTGGCACATTCTGTGCGCGAGGTAGCGATCTTGCGGGGAAACGATTAACTGTCGATACGCCTTTGCGCATTGCGAGTAACACTAAACCCTTTACTGCAGCGGCGATTTTACGCTTGGCTGAGATGGGCAAGCTGTTTGTAGATGACAGTATTTCTCATTATATTTCACCAAAATACAATCAATTACTCTCACCAAAATACGACACCGATGCGATTACGATCCGTCACCTACTCAACCACAGTAGTGGGCTATTGGATCATGCCAACGAGGAATACCTCAAAGACGTTTTAAAACGTCCTGATTATCAATGGACACGTTCAGAGCAAATTGATTTATATATTCAGCAAGATCACCCCTTTTTCCGCCCCTCCGAAGCTTTTATCTATTCTGATACGGGCTATATTCTGCTTGGGAATATTATTGAGCGAATGACGGGACAAGCACTGGGAGAAGCTGTCCGAGAACTCTTGAAGTTTAATGAAATTGGCTTGCAGACCGCCTACTGGGAAACATTTGAACTCCCTGCTACAACGGAACCTCGTGCAAAACAGTACCTCGGAAAACTCGATTGCTCCGACATGGATCCTTCAATGGATGTGTATGGCGGTGGTGGCTTAGTGATGTCCTCGAAACAAATGGCACAGTTCTTTGAAGCGCTATTTAGCGGTAAGATTTTTACCAAATCGGAAACCCTAGACACCATGTTAAGTGCAGGCTCCCATGAAGGGGCGCAAGGCTATCGGCAAGGGATCATGGTCAATGAGGTCAACGGTATGACACTCTATTCCCATTTAGGCTTTTGGGGTTCCGTTGCGTACTACTCACCGGCAACTCAAACCAGTGCTGCGGGGTTTGTGGATAATCGAGATTCACGGAACGAACTGATTAACGCGATTGAAGCATTGTTGACGTCTAAATAAAGCGCCATCAACACAAAAAAATAACCCTCATCAGTGAGGGCTATTTTTATTCAGTTGATCACTAACGGGTCAATGGTGCTGGAATCGGTAACGCTGGTGCAGGCCCGCCCTCTTGAGGCTCTGCGACTGCTGGAGACTCTGGCGCCGGCTCCACAACCGCAGGTAATTTAGGCCATAACACTTGCGTGAATTTCTGGCGAATTTGCTCTGCATCCATGGTCTGTTTTTCTTTCGGCTGTGCTAAGACAATCGCCGCTTCTTGAGACAGTAAACGACGCGCTTCCATATTTACTTGTTCAAGATTTTGAGTTCCTAAGAACGCTTGTCTGAGTAATTGATACTGCTCAGGTGCGATATCCACGACGCCATTTTGTTGTGAAATCAAACGCTGGCTAATTAACACATCGGTACTGGTACGCGCATATGCCGCAAACAGTTGTGATAATTGAACTTGCTTCTCTTTCATCATGTCATTGAACAGCTCTGGGTCAATACCATTTTGTTTGATTGCCGCCAGCTCATTCAACGCCACGTCTGCCACTGCTGCCATTTTTTCTGGTGGTGCAGAAATCGCTAACGTACAGCTCGCTTTTTGATACTGAACACGACAATCTAAGCCCGGCGTCACACCCTCTTCCGCAAACTTTTGTTTAAAGGACTTCTGTAATGAGCGGTAAATGGCTTCTCGAGCGAGGTCACTTCCCCAATAACGCAGCAACACGTTGGAATCTTTGATTGGCAACCAATCGATATCCCAAATTAGCGAGAGGGTATCTTGCGTTGATTTGTCTTGAAGGATATCAATTGCCTGAGGCTTCACTGACGATAAAACAGCAACTGAAACAGGCTCAGAACGCTTACCTTCTAACGATGAAAACGCTTGAGTGATACTGTCAGATAACATGCGAGAATCCACATGCCCCGCGACATATAATGTCATGACATCAGGTGTGTACCATTTTTGATAGAACGAATTCACACTGGCTAAATCGACTTTACCGTTTGGCTTCTGCCCTGGATCATAACCTAGCATCGCCGACCCATTGAGACGAGCACGCCAAACAGGGTCGTTGGCATTGACTGGTAAGGTAGCCACTGGAATATTGGGAACAGTTAACCCACTCTGTAATGAATTCTCAGTATATTGCGCCCCAGCCACAGACGTTGCCAACCAACTTAATGCTTGTTTCACCAAATCAGGGCGGTTGTTAGGCAGACTTAAACTATAAATTGTGTAGTCGTAAGAAACGACGGCTGGAGGTAACGGCATATCAGGGTCGGTTGCCTGACGCCAAAAATTTTGCAATGTAGCAGCAGGAAAAGCTTCAGATTGATGGAATAGCGCCATTCGAGGGATCAGATAACTGTACCCTTTTTCACTGGCTTTTTCAGATAACGAACCTGTTTTAATGGCTAACCGAAGTTGGATCCGATCATTTGGACGCTGTGGTGTTTGTAATAACTGCCAATTAAAGCCATTCTCGAGCTTTCCTTGCTGCCATGCTGGATCGGGTTGTAAAGGTTCAGCACTAGCAAAACCAGTGACTGATAAAAGTACCACGCCGATGATATATCGCACTTTCAAACCCTGCATGTAGACCCCTATGTTCTTTATATCCTTGTATTTAACCGTAAACAGCAACAGAAAAATTAACGAAAAACGCTAATTGACTCGGTTAAGCGATATAGTTTGGCTTCATCAAAAATTTGATTATCACTATACCCGAAAAAAACATCGCTGCATGTTATTGAGATAATTGGGCGGCGCTCAATACGCTAAGTCGCTAAGTTGATCACTAAAATGCATGTTAAACATCACCATTTATTTGCTGATATTTCGCATTTTGGATACGACAGATAGTGAGTAAGTCGCCCGAATCTTGCTGCTAACAATATGATAGGTATGTGTAATGATATTAGACCACAAACCTTATAACATGTTCATGGCTTAATCTGAATTTTGTTGTTTTATTTGACGATTATAACCTTTCGCCAATAACCCTATCTCATCATCTTGATGATATTGAGAAACTTCCAAATGGTCGACGTACTGATTTACTTGCAACTCCCCCGCCATTTTACGCAGTGGGCGTACAATCATGCGGCTCACACACCACGTCATCGCAATGGAGATAATCAGCGCTAGCAGCAAATACGTTGTCGTTAGCAACGCAAAGGTGTTGAGTGCAAAACGGTAAACCCGGTTAGAATCCACTTGTAACGTCAAATAACCTTGAGGTTTCGCTTGTGGCGCTACCGTACCATAGGCATACAATGGAACAGTCATCTCAACCGGAATACCAATAAGCGGTAAAGACCATTCTGGGATCGGTTTCGGCGTGGCAAAGCTTAAATTCATTACCGTCGCATTATCCACCGTAACAATGGCTTTTCCCATAATCCCCGAGGTTTTCAGGCTCACAAGTAGCCTTTTGGCTTCGTTTAAATCAGAGCTAAGTAGTGAGTCCGTCAATGGTTTTTGGACTTGAACTACGGCATTGCTCAGTTGATTTAAATAATCTTGTTTGCGCTGTTCTAAGAGGTAAGTAAATTGAATGGACAAAAAAAGTGCAAGAAAAAGCAACGTAATCACAAAGAATACGACCATGCTCTTAAACGTGAGTGAACGTTGGACACGAGTGTTCATTTCCCACAACCTTCCTAATCAAGCTGCTTTTTAAAGAAAAAAATCGGACAAACAGTATACTTGATTTTCTGTATAAAGGTGCAGCTTTAAAAAAGAAAGATCACTTATTTAAGATAAGCTCCAAATTAACCGCTAAAGTGAGTAGATACAGCATAAAGAAACGGCAGAAAGTTTGCTTTTCTGCCGTTTAAAGTAATTAATTTGCGACTATTATCTGCTTTTCGTCTTCATCAACGGCAAAACAAGCGACTAACTGCTCACGGTAATTTTTCAATGCAGGCTGAGATTGCGTGCAAGGACCAAAAGCGCGTCGACAACGTGCTGCAAACGCACACCCCGGAGGCGGATTCATTGGGCTCGGTAATTCTCCCGTTAATTTGATGCGCTCACGGCGTTGGTCAGGGTTCAAACGTGGCGTCGCAGAAAGTAGCGCTTGAGTGTATGGGTGCTGAGGATTGTTAAAAATCTGCTCTTTAGTCCCCTTTTCCACACAACGCCCCAAATACATCACCATCACTTCATCCGCGATATGCTCTACCACCGATAAATCGTGGGAGATGAACACATAGGAAAGCCCCAATTCTTGCTGTAAATCCATCATCAGGTTCAATACCTGAGCACGTACGGACACATCCAACGCCGATACTGGCTCATCCGCCACAACCACATCAGGGTCTAACATCAACCCACGAGCGATAGCGATACGTTGACGTTGCCCACCAGAAAACATGTGCGGATAACGGCTATAATGCTCTGTTTTCAAACCCACTTTTGCCATCATGGATAACACTTTTTCTTTACGCTGCTCTTTCGATAGCGAAGTGTTAATCAATAAAGGCTCTTCCAAAATTTGCCCGACTTTTTTACGCGGGTTCAGCGAACCATATGGGTTTTGGAAGACAATTTGGATTTTTTGGCGACGTAGTTTCTCTGCTGCTTTATCAGCAATCAGTAAGTTTTGGTCACGATAATACAGCTCACCGTCCGATGGTTGCTCAATCATTGTTAATAAGCGCCCAAGTGTGGATTTTCCACAACCTGACTCCCCAACCACCGCCAATGTTTTCCCTTTTTCTAACTCAAAAGAGACACCATCAAGCGCTTTGAGTGTTTTCTCCTTCGAGAAGACCCCGCCTTTCACGGAATAGTATTTTTTCAAGTCCACCGCTTTTAATAACGGCATTCCTTTAGCTTGTTGCTCACTCATAGCGTTGGTCTCCCCATATCATCCAGTGGCATGTGACATTTCACCTGACGGTCACCAATGGTTTGTAACGCAGGCTCCTCTTGGCGACAACGATCCGTTGCATACGGGCAACGCGGGTTGAGTAAGCATCCTTCAGGGCGGTCATATTTACCGGGTACAACACCCGGCAAAGAAGCTAAACGCGATTTGTTGCTAGCAAACTCAGGCAATGCGCGCAGCAATGCTTGGGTATATGGGTGTCTCGGATGTTTAAAAATATCCTTCGCTTTCGCAGACTCGACCACTTGCCCTGCATACATCACGATAATATGGTGTGCGGCTTCTGACACTAACGCTAAGTCATGGGTAATCAGTACTAGCGCCATATTTTCTTGTTGTTGTAATTCCAACAATAATTCAATGATTTGTGCTTGAATGGTCACATCAAGCGCCGTAGTGGGTTCATCGGCGATCAACAACTTTGGACGACAAGCAATCGCCATCGCAATCATAATTCGCTGACTCATCCCGCCAGATAACTGGTGAGGATATACATCAAGGCGTGACTGCGGATCAGGAATTCCCACCATGTTTAGCAGGTCAATGGCCCGCTGTTTACGGGTGCTTCTATTGCCCCCTTGGTGTACTTTTAACGCTTCCATGATCTGATAACCGACCGTAAAGCATGGGTTCAAACTGGTCATCGGATCTTGGAAAATCATTGCCACATCTGCGCCGACAATTTGGCGACGCTCTTTTTCAGGAATCGACAATAAATCGCGTCCATCAAACTGCAACGATTTCGCCATCACTTTGCCGGGGTAATCAATTAACCCCATAATCGCCAGTGAACTAACTGATTTACCGGAACCTGATTCGCCTACGATCCCCACCACTTGCCCTTTCTCAACTTGGTAGCTGATGCGGTCAACGGCGCGAAACGGTGTCCCTTCGTCACCAAAGTGAACGGAGAGTTCTTCTACATTTAACAATGCCATTAGATTACCTCATCACTGCTTGAGTTTTGGATCAAAGGCGTCACGTAAACCATCACCCATCAGGTTAAACGCTAATACCGTTAATAAAATTGCTAATCCTGGGAACGTTACGACCCACCATGCGCTTTGTGCAAACTGCAACACATCAGACAACATAGTTCCCCATTCTGGTGTTGGTGGCTGTGCCCCCATTCCCAGAAAACCCAGTGCAGCCATATCTAAGATGGCGTTCGAGAAGCCTAAAGATGCCTGTACAATCAATGGTGCCAGACAGTTAGGTAAAATATTGACGAACATTTGACGCAACGCCCCTGCTCCCGCCACTCTCGAGGCAGTCACATAGTCACGATTCACTTCCACGAGAACCGCGGCTCGCGTCAAACGAATATAGTGCGGTAATGCCACAAAGGTTAACGCTATCGAGGCATTGACAATCGAAGGTCCGAAAATTGCCACCAAGACCAATGCGAGTAATAAACTTGGCAGAGCCAACATAATGTCGACGATACGCATAATCAGCGCATCCACTACGCCACCAAAATAGCCCGCAATCACCCCAATAGTGACCCCCATAATTAGGGATAACACCACCACGAGACAGCCCACTAATAACGAAAGCCTTGCTCCGTACATTAGGCGAGATAATAAATCGCGCCCGACATCATCCGTACCAAGAATAAACTCCCATGAGCCACCTTCTTCCCAGACTGGCGGCGTCAGTAACGCCTGACGGAATTGCTCATCAGGAGCATGAGGCGCTAATACACCCGCAAGGATAGCAATTAATACCATCAAGATGATGTAGAACATACCAACAACAGCGCCTTTGTTGCGCTTAAAGTAATGCCAGAATTCTTGTAAGGGTGTCATCGGCTTCGGGGCGCTGACAGCTTTCGACTCAGTTGTTTGAGACATGTTTGCGCTCCTTATTTCTTATGACGAATACGTGGGTTAACAATGCCATACAGCACATCAACCACTAAGTTAACGAAGATAATCAACGTTGCGACAAGTAAGACGCCACCTTGAACCACTGGGTAATCTCGACGTTGTAATCCTTCAATTAACCAACGACCTAATCCCGGCCATGAAAAAATAGTCTCCGTCAAAATTGCACCGGCAAGCATCACACCGACCTGCAAACCAATGACCGTGACAACCGGCAGTAATGCGTTACGCAGGGCGTGAATTAAAATCACGCGAGCACGGCTAACACCTTTGGCTCTCGCCGTACGAATATAGTCTTCCCCTAATACTTCCAGCATCGCCGAGCGAGTCATACGCACAATCACAGCCAGTGGAATGGTTCCGAGTACAATGGATGGCAAAATTAAGTGCTCCACTGCATCTTTGAAGTCTCCCGCTTCCCCCCAAATTAGGGTATCAATCAGCATAAAGCCCGTGAGCGGATTCGAGTCATCAAGGAAAACTGTGTCGCTTACCCTTCCCGCAACAGGAGTGAGATCCCACTGAACAGAGACCAGCATGATCAACATGATCCCCCACCAGAAGATCGGCATAGAGTAGCCTGTTAATGAAACCCCGATCGCAGTGTGATCGAAAATCGAACCACGTTTAACTGCCGCTAAAACCCCGACAGGGATCCCAACAGAAACCGCAAAAATCATGGCGCAAGTGGCTAGTTCTACGGTGGCTAAAAAGCGAGGTAAAAATTCTTCCCAAACGCCAATGCGGCTTTTTAAGGAGATCCCTAAATCACCATGCATTATGCCGTTCAGGTAATGGAGGTATTGTTTCCAAAGTGGCTGGTCAAGTCCTAATTCAGCCATTAAGTATGCGTGTCTTTCTGGAGATAATCCGCGTTCACCCGCCATAATCATGACTGGGTCGCCTGGGATCATGTGAACGAAAGCAAAAGTAAGTAGCGTGATACCGATAAAGGTGGGGATCACGAGCCCGAATCGTCGGAGGATAAATTGCAGCATATCCTGAGTCTCTTTAATAATGCCGTCGACGGCTCTTAGTCCGCTTGGCTGGTCAGAAAAACAACGTTTTCATCTGCTCACAAATAACTAAATTTATCTGCATCTTCTGAACGTCAGAGGAGAAAACGCCCTCCGCTGCAAAGAGGCAGCGAAGGGCATTTACAGATTAAAAACAATTACTTATCAATGTCTACGTTTTCGAAGTGGTGTTTACCTAATGGATCAACCACGTAGCCTTTTACTTCTTTACGCACAGGCTCAAATACGGTGGAGTGAGCGATGATCAGCGCTGGCGCTTGTTCGTTCATGATCACTTGAGCTTGTTTGTACAGTTCTACACGTTTGTTGTGATCAGATGTCATACGTGCAGGCTGGATCACGTCTTCAAAGCTTTGATTACACCATTTAGAGTAGTTAGAACCCTGTTTTTTCGCAGCACAGCTGAATAAGGTCGCGAAGAAGTTATCAGGGTCACCATTGTCACCAGTCCAACCCATCATTACGGTTTGAGGCTCGCCGCTCTTAGCACGTTTCAGGTATTCACCCCATTCGTAGCTAACCACTTTCGATTTAACCCCGATCTTCGCCCAGTCAGCTTGGATCATTTCCGCCATTCGGCGTGCATTCGGGTTATATGGACGTTGAACTGGCATTGCCCACAGGTCAATTTCAAAACCTTCTGGGAAGCCCGCTTCCGCCAGCAATTTCTTGGCTTTTTCTGGATTATATTCGGTATCTTTAATCGCATCGTTGTAACCCCACATAGTTGGTGGAATTAAGTTTTTCGCTTTTTGACCCGCACCTTGATAAACCGCTTGGATAATGGCGTCTTTGTTCACGGCCATTGACAGCGCTTGGCGAACCTTTTGGTTATCCAGTGGTTTCTTTTCAACGTTGTAAGACAGGTAGCCTACGTTCAGACCAGGCTGCTCCATTAACGTAATTTCTTTATCTGCTCTCATGCGCTCTAAGTCAGCCGGATTTGGATACGGCATCACTTGGCACTCATTTTTCTGCAATTTTGCATAGCGTACTGACGCGTCAGGAGTGATAGAGAAAACTAAACGGTCAATCTTCGGTACCGCGCCCCAGTAATCTTTGTTTGCTTTGTACAGAATGCGAGAGTCTTTCTGATACTGTTGCAGTTCAAAAGGCCCTGTTCCAATTGGGTTCAGGTCAACTTTCTCTGGAGTTTTCGCTTTCATCATTTGGTCAGCATATTCCGCTGATAAAATTGATGCGAAGTCCATTGCCATATCCGCTAAGAATGGCGCTTCTGGGCGTGTTAATGTGATACGAACAGTGTTGTCATCGACTTTTTCAACTTTGTCGATGATTTTGTCCATGTCCATTCCCATAAAGTATTCATAGCTACCGCCAGAAACTTTGTGATATGGGTGGTTTGGATCTTTTTGGCGCATGAACGTATAAATCACGTCATCCGCATTTAAGTCACGGCTTGGTTTGAACTCTTTATTGGAGTGCCACTTCACGCCTTTACGCAGGTGGAATGTGTACACTTTACCATCGTCACTGACTTCCCAGCTTTCTGCTAAGCCCGGCTCAATTTCAGTCGTACCCAGCTTAAATTCAACCAAACGGTTATACAGGGGGATTGAACTCGCATCATAAGTTGTTCCAGAGGTGAATAACTGCGGGTTAAACCCTTCAGGTGAACCTTCAGAACAATAAACCAGTGTTTTAGCCTGTACTGAGGCAGATACCGCTAAAGCAGCTAATGTTAAGCCTACCGTCAATAAACCTGTCTTTTTCATCGAGAGCGTCATTGGTAATGCTCCTGTGGTGTATGTTGTTTTATCGAATACTGAAATCCATCTTGAATAAGACAGATGCCGTATCTGTATTTTTTGTTATTCACTGTGCAATTAATCAACTGGAATACATTTCGTCAATAGCATTATTCACTGTAACAATTTCGCTTAAATAACATTTATTGGATTATTTCTGTTCAAATATAGCCTTATATGTTACTAAAATGTTTATTTCCTAGCGGTTATAACCACAGAAACATTACTGGATAGATTTTTATAAGGACGTTAATTATTTGTATATTTGTGATTAAGTGCTGAATTACTGAGCGGAAATAGTGGGCAATACAAAAAACTGCAACATAAAACGCTAAATAGAATTCACATGAAACTATTTGTTAGCTGATTGTTTTGCATGTTTTTTATACTAAAAAGAATTATTGGCGGATTTATATATCCTCTTACCATTTTCAGGGAATCGCGGGGGAAAATACCAATCACATTATGAAGGCTGGTTTTGATAGCTAGACTTGTTTTGTTCTGAGCGCTTAGCTTAAAAGCAATGAAAAGCTTATTAATACGTAATGTGCATTAAATGATGCGTAATTGCGTAAT
>NZ_WLUG01000057.1:0-19692 GCF_009706505.1 Providencia sp. wls1922
CAAGGCATAGAGCAAGGTATAGAGCAAGGTATAGAGCAGGCGAGAAAAGAAGAAATAGTTAATACTCGTCAACGCATGAGGTCACTGGTCATAACGAGTTTAAGCCTGGGACTCAGTATTGATGTTATTAGCCAAATCTCGGGATTGTCCCATTCAGAAATTCAAGTGTTGAGCTTGTAACTTAACCACTTATTTTTACAATAAAAAAGGCTGAACCCAGTCTAAAACCAAGCTCAGCCTTCAACATCAAATATATCAATTAGCCGATATATTCTAAGCCTTTCATATATGGACGTAAGACTGCTGGCACTTCAATACGTCCATCCGCTTGCTGATAGTTTTCTAATACAGCAACCAGAGTACGACCAACCGCTAAACCAGAACCATTCAATGTATGAACCAGTTGGGTTTTCTTGTCGCTCTTACCACGGAAACGCGCTTGCATACGGCGAGCTTGGAAGTCCCACATATTTGAGCAAGAAGAAATCTCACGGTATGTATTTTGCGCTGGCAGCCAAACTTCTAAATCATAAGTTTTGCGTGAACCAAAGCCAATATCCCCAGTACATAGCAGCACTTTACGGTATGGCAGTTCCAGTAATTGCAGAACTTTTTCCGCGTGACCGGTTAACTCTTCCAGTGCCGCCATTGATTTCTCAGGATGCACGATTTGCACTAATTCAACTTTATCAAATTGGTGCATACGGATAAGGCCACGAGTATCACGACCATAAGAGCCCGCTTCTGAGCGGAAACATGGTGTATGAGCCGTCATTTTCAAAGGAAGTGAATCTTCATCTAAAATTTCATCACGCACCAAGTTAGTTACTGGCACTTCCGCAGTTGGGATCAGTGCATAAGTGCTGCTATCCGCTTCTTCTTCCAACGGTTTAGTGTGGAATAAATCTTCACCAAATTTCGGCAGCTGACCAGTACCATACAGCGTGTCATGGTTAACTAAATAAGGAACATACAGCTCTTGATAACCATGTTGTTCAGTATGTAAATCCAGCATAAATTGCGCTAATGCACGGTGCATACGCGCAATTTGACCTTTCATCACAACAAAACGAGCACCTGTCAATTTCACTGCCGCTGGAAAATCTAAACCACCAGCCAGTTCACCTAAGCTCACATGATCTTTGACTTCAAAATCATATTGGCGAGGTTGCCCCCAACGAGTGATTTCTAAGTTTTCTGAGTCATCTTTACCGTCAGGCACTTCATCATCAGGAATATTCGGGATACTTAATGCAATATCACGGATTTCTTGTTGCAGCTTATCTAACTCTGCTTTAGCAGCATCCAATTTTTCGCCTAATTGGTTCACTTCCAGACGCAATGGCTCAATGTCTTCACCACGCGCTTTCGCTGCACCAATAGTTTTCGATCGCGAGTTACGGTCTGCTTGCAGGGTTTCAGTTTCAACTTGTAAAACTTTGCGGCGTTCTTCTAATTCACGCAGCTTTTCCACATCAAGGGTAAAACCCCTGCGAGCCAGTTTTGTAGCAACCGCGTCTAGCTCCGTACGCAGTAAATTTGGATCGAGCATGCTTATCCTGTGATTTTGTTAGTCAATTGTGAGAGCGAATATAACGCGCTCCGGCGTTATATTTAGAATATTTTATTGCTTTATAACCTTACCGCATTGACCCGATTAGCGATAGCGTTTTGTTGTGCTAATTTGATCTTGTTGGGCTAACCAGTCGAGTTTTTCAGCAATTTTGCCTTCTAGCCCGCGTGCCGTTGGGTAATAGTATTGCGTCGCTTTCATCGGTTCAGGGAAATAATTTTCACCCGCCGCGTAAGCATTAGGCTCGTCGTGAGCATAACGATACTCTTTACCGACACCTAACTCTTTCATTAATTTGGTAGGGGCATTTCTTAAATGTTCAGGAACATCATAATCTGGCTGCATTTGAGCATCTTTAATTGCGGCTTTATACGCGGTGTAAACGGCATTACTTTTCGGTGCGCATGCAAGATAAACAATGGCTTGAGCGATAGCTCGCTCCCCTTCCGCCGGGCCTACACGAGTAAAACAATCCCATGCTGAAATCGCCACTTGCATGGCTCGAGGATCGGCATTCCCGACATCTTCAGAGGCAATCGCCAATAAACGACGAGCGACATACAGAGGATCACCGCCCGCAGTAATAATCCGAGCATACCAATAAAGTGCAGCATCGGGAGCTGAACCACGAACTGATTTATGCAACGCAGAAATCAAATCATAGTAACGGTCACCCTTATTATCGAAACGCGCTGCGCGTTCACCACTCACTTCTTTGAGCAACTCGGCAGTTAACACTCGTTGACCTTGGTTATCTGCCTCCGCCATATCCGACATCATTTCCAGCAGATTCAATGAGCGCCTTGCATCCCCATTAACCAAGTCAGCGATCATTTTTCGGGTACTATCTGGAAGAACGATATTTTGTCCACCTAAACCCCGGGTGCTATCGCCCAATGCCTGTAACAGCACTTCTTCAATTTCACTACTTTCTAAGGATTTTAATAGATAGACTCTTGCGCGAGAAAGTAGTGCCGAGTTGAGTTCGAATGATGGGTTTTCGGTAGTCGCACCAATAAAAGTGATGGTACCGTCTTCAATATGAGGTAAAAAAGCATCTTGCTGGCTTTTATTAAAGCGGTGAACTTCATCCACAAACAAAATGGTTCTTCGCCCCGCACTGCGATTTTGGCGCGCTTTTTCGATAGATTCACGGATCTCTTTGATCCCTGAAGTTACCGCAGAAATGCGCTCGATATCCGCTTGTGCATAGTGACCAATAATTTCAGCCAAAGTAGTTTTCCCCGTTCCCGGAGGTCCCCACAAGATCATTGAGTGTAAATGACCCGCCTTAATCGCACGTGGTAATGGTTTACCTTCGGCAAGTAAATGTGTTTGACCAATATATTGCTCAAGCGTTTCTGGCCGCATACGCGCAGCCAGAGGTTGGAATTCATTTTGTGAAAAATCGAGAGATAAGTTACCCACGAGACCCTCTTTACTCCCTAGATATTAGTGAGCGCGAGAACGCTGGTCATCCAATGTGACCCCTTTTGGTACTGTAAATTTGAATTTACTTGGGTCAACTGGGCCATTTTTTTGCTGTTTTAATTGATAGGCGCTGGTTTGTCCGTCTTGTTCAACCGCAGCAAATTTCTCAATCGTCCCTTGTGGGTTAACCGTAATAGAGAAACTTTTTAATGTCCCGTTAGATTGTTTTGGTTTCAGATCAAACGTATTGCCCTGTTGGACAATAGAATACTGTTTCCAATCCTGCGGATTGTTGCGAGTTAATAGCAGGAATGGCGTATCTTGGGTAGCATCAGCTAAGTTTGTCACCGTCACTTGCTCAACAAATGGGTTGTAAAACCACAGGTTTTTACCGTCTGATACCAGAACACTTTCATCCGGCGAAGTCATATTCCAGTTAAATAAGTTAGGGCGTTCAATCCACAAGTCACCGACACCCTCTTGGATAAGATCACCTTCTGGGCTAGTTACTTTCTGAGAAAAGCTCGCTTGGAAGCTATTCACTTTACTCAGTCGATCTTGAAGGTCTTGACTCGCATCTGCCAATACTTGACCTACGTTTAAACTCAGGGCTAATGCACCTAACAACATCATTTTTTTCATCGAGAAAAGACCTTAAAATTAATACCACAAGGGGCGTATGTCTTTATACACCCCTTGAATTAAACCAGCAATTATCACATGAAATATTAATATCCCATTGATGGCGGGGCTAATACTTCTCGGTTTCCATTATGCCCCGGTTCACTGACAATCCCTTGATCTTCCATTTGCTCAACAATCCGAGCTGCACGGTTGTAACCGATACGGAATTGACGTTGTACACCGGAGATGGATACCCTTTGTTTTTCAACAACAAATTCGACAGCTTGATCAAATAACGGGTCGAGATCCTCATCACCATTATCTGAACTTCCACCGCCTTCACTATCATCGCTACATGTCGTGATGCTATCAATATATTGCGGTTTCCCGCGTGCTTTCCAATCATTTACGACAGCGTGAACTTCTTGGTCACGGACAAATGCACCGTGAACACGCACTGGAATCGATGAGTTTGGTGGCAGATACAGCATATCCCCCATACCCAGCAGTGATTCAGCACCACCTTGGTCAAGAATAGTGCGCGAGTCAATCTTACTCGATACCGTAAAGGCGATACGCGTTGGAATATTGGCTTTAATTAACCCAGTAATGATGTCAACCGATGGACGTTGGGTCGCTAAAACGAGGTGGATACCGGCTGCACGCGCTTTTTGTGCTAAACGAGCAATCAACTCTTCCACTTTCTTCCCTGCGGTCATCATTAAGTCCGCAAATTCGTCCACCATCACCACGATATAAGGTTCTTTTTTCAGCATTGGATGTTCCATATCCATACTGTCGCCAGGCTTCCAGAATGGATCTGGGATTGGGCGATTCATATCCGCTGCCGCTTTAATTTTGTCGTTGTAACCCGCGAGATTACGTACGCCTAATGCTGACATCAGTTTATAACGGCGTTCCATTTCATTGACACACCAACGTAGCGCATTCGCTGCATCTTTCATGTCAGTAACGACTTCAGTTAACAGGTGCGGGATCCCTTCATAGATAGAAAGTTCCAGCATTTTCGGGTCTATCATAATAAAGCGAACATCTTCAGGCTTCGCTTTATATAAGATACTCAGGATCATCGCATTGACCCCAACCGATTTACCGGATCCCGTTGTACCCGCCACTAATAAGTGCGGCATTTTTGCCAAATCGGCAACAACCGGATCACCTTCGATATCTTTCCCTAAAACAATCGTCAGCGGCGATGGATTTTTTCTAAAATCATCACAGTCTAAAACTTCACTCAAATAAACGGTTTGGCGTTTTTCATTCGGTAACTCTAAACCAACATAGGGTTTACCTGGAATCACCTCAACAACACGAACCGCTGTTGTCGACAATGAACGCGCAAGATCTCGGGATAACGTGGAAATTCGAGCTGCTTTCACTCCCGGCGCAAGATCCAACTCAAAACGGGTGATTACGGGACCTGGAGAGAAGCCAACCACTTCAGCTTTAACCCGATAATCGTTCAAGCGTGCTTCAATTAACCTTGCGGTTTGCTCTAATTTGAACATATCCACTGGCTCTTCTTGCTCTGGTGGACTCGCCAGTAGGTCAAGCGACGGCATTGGCGTCGTTGGTTTCGGTAACGGTTGGTCGTTACGTACTAAGAATGGGTGGAATAAACTATCCTGCTGTGACTGCTGTGGCTGCTGTGGCTGCTGTGGCTGCTGTGGCTGCTGTGGCTGCTGTGCTGCAGTTTGAGGCTGCCCCGCAGGATGAGCAACAAATTCATTTCCATTATTTGCCGGTGTTATTGGCTGTTCTTGCGTTATCGAATGTGCTTGCACTGGCGGTTCGGTAAATGACGGCATAAACAGCGGCGCTGCAGGTTCATCATCGACTAAATCATCCACCGGCGAGAAACGCTCAAATGCCGATAATGGCGTACTTAAATCAATTTTAGGTTCAAAATCATCCAGATCATTATCCTGCTCATGCTCATCATCAGCATGGGCAGTAAAGCGATGGATATCTGAAGGGGAAGTTGGCTCTATTTGCTTTGTAGGCTCAAAAGCTGGCGTAAATGCTGGAGCAGAAGCCCAACGATGTTCAATTTCTGGCTGAGTAAACGTACTCGCAGGCATATAATCTTGATGAGTTTCTGGCTCTGGCACAATATCTGAAGCGGCAACAGAATCAACCGCAGGCTGGTTAACCTGGAATGCAGCGTCAAACTCCTGCATATCCGTATCTGGCTCGCCGTAGCGTTGACGTTGCTGCTCTAAGAATTGAACGCGCAACAACCTTTCTTGCTCTAGCTCATCATTAGTTTTCACTTCATTTTCAGGTTCTTCAGTCGCAGACCATTGCTGATATACCTGCTCACGCTGAGATGCCTCTTCTTGACGACGTTGAAGCTCTGCATCACGCTGAGATGGAATACGAATACCATATAGCTCACGGCGAGTCGGTAAACGAACTGGATTTGGACGAGGTAATTCTGGCTCCAGATTCTTTTTCACTTGCGCGTGGCGTTCCATCGCTGCAATCGAAATACCCGCAGCTGCTAACGCCGCAGGATCGGCAACACGGCTAGTTACCGAGGATTCACTCACGTCAGGGCTTCCCATATCAATGGTTGGCTCTAAAGGCGTAAACTGTGGCGATGTAAATACTGGGGCTGTAGGCTTAGACTCAAAAACAGGTTCCGGAGCAAAAACGGGCTCAGGCGTAAATGTTGGTTCTTGAGGCATAACAGGCGCAGGAGAAGATGCCTGAGTCGGTGCCACTTGAGGCTGATAATCATCAGGCACTTCAAAATGGTAAGTTTGCGGCTCTTTGGTCGCTGAAGGCTCTTCTGTCGCGGAAAATGTCGGTAAAGCTGTATTTTCTGCTGGTTGAGCAATAAAGGTAGGCTGCTCTGCCAAAGAAGCGCTTGGCTGGGCTTGCTCAATAATGGATTGCGGCGCAGCCGTTAATAGAGGATCAGCCATAACCTGTGGCTCAGTCGCAAGCTGCACATCCTCAGAAACGAGCTCAGAGACTGTTGGGGCGGAAAACAGAACATCATCCGCATCAAATTGTTGGTTTTCATCATTTGCTTGATGTTCAGCGATTTGAGCACGCTGTAGCGCCTCTTCCGTCTCTTCAACATCATAATCGTAGTCATCAAGTTCATCACCACGGGCACGGTTTGTTAGCAATGTGATAGGAAGTAATATCCCTGCCCCTATTTTTTCTGCGATCGTCAGCCAAGACCAACCCGTGAATAGGGTGAAACTGATTGCCCAGAGGAATAACAGCGCCAAGGTAGCGCCCAATGAGTTAAACCACGGCATAATTGCATTACTGAATACACTACCAATGACCCCGCCAGAGGCGAAGTTGGGTAAATCATCAAAGTTGAGCGCGGCTAAACCACAAGATGAAAGGATCAGCGCTAACCCGCCAATGAGGCGTAAAGAGAGCGAGAAAAAGTCAATATAGCGGCGTTGGCTTTCATAGTGATAAATTGCCCAACACCCGAGTAACAATAATGGCGGGATCGCAAACGCGAGAATACCAAATGCAGAAAACAGGATATCCGCACTCCATGAGCCAATACTTCCCCCTAAATTTTTAACGGGGGCATCCCAGTTAGTTTGCGACCAACTCGGGTCAGAAGGATTAAAACTCCATAGCGCGACCATAAGAAAAATCGCACAGAGGCAGATTGCCAACAAAATCACCTCTAATAGCCGTCTGCCGCTACTGAGCTTTTTAAATTTGATGTACTTATCTTCGGTATATTCTTGGCTCATTATTGTTTCTTTACTGACTGATGTTCTTGCTTAATACGTGATTATCCTATGATTATTCTAACACTAATCCCCTAAACGCGCCTGCATTAAGACGATTAAGACAAATTATCACACCATAGAGACCATAAGACTCAGTATTTCATCTTACGAATAGGGTTTCAAACTCTATTTAAGGTCAAAATTCTTAATTGTTTATAGCTTTAAAATCAATAAATTGAAATGAAAATTTCTGACTAATTTTGAGTCTATCGCGGACAGTGACGAGAGAATGTTCGAAAAAGAACCATTGGGAGAATTAAAGAGAAAAATCATGGTGCTTAAAAACGGAACAACGCTGAGTAAACCCAGCGTTGAAACAGCAGTGCGACAACAATGCAGATTGCTGTGCAGGAATGATGAACACAAAGCGCAATTAGCGAGTTTTAATCACTAAGCGGTTGCTTTGTTTCACTTCTTCCATAACTACGTAGGTACGAGTGTCATTTACACCCGGAAGGCGTAATAACGTTTCACCTAGCAGTTTACGATATGCGGACATATCTGGCACACGCGTTTTCAACAGATAGTCAAAGTCACCGGAAACGAGGTGACACTCTTGAATTTCTTCAAGTTTTTGAACTGCTGTGTTGAATTGTTCGAACACATCTGGCGCGCCACGGTTTAAAGTGATTTCAACGAAAACCAGCAGCGATGCATCTAAATAGTGTGGATTCAACAGTGCGGTATAACCAGAAATGAAACCCTGTCTTTCAAGACGACGAACACGCTCTAAACATGGCGTTGGAGATAAACCAACACGCTTAGATAGTTCAACGTTAGAGATACGCCCGTCTTTTTGCAATTCGTTCAGTATATTCCTGTCAATACGGTCAAGGTCTTTGCCAGGACGCTTTTTATTGTCAATCATCTCTTATCTCTCTTTCTTTAATTGTTATTTTCTACATCTTATAAAACGGCACCATCTATACGTCAGTCTTCCTAAGCGGACTAGCGGGCGTGGAACCTATTCTATTCGTCATAACTGAAGTTCTCGTAAACCGAAACATATTTACTTTTGGAGCGGCTTACAATCGTCGCGACATTGCTTGAATGTGTGACGTAAAGTTAATTTTCCAGTAAGAACAAAAATACGCCATTTCCATTGACCTGCTAGATAATTAACTCTTAGATAGATGTTTTCGCAAATGCGCAGCCGATTGTCAAAGTAAATGAATAAAAATCAGTACAAGATTTCGGTTTTTTTTTCAGTAAAACGTTTCGCAGACGCAATTCAAGATAATTCCTAAAATTACCGTTTCGTGATTAAAGCACTTTCCCTCTCATTTTTTAACTCTTAATTGGTATTACCTATCAGAAAAATTTGTCCTCTCCACATCAATGAATGGTTAAATCACTTTTGTTACCCCCCTATTTCTCCTACAATCGTCCTTATGCTTTTTTGAGACTAAAAAGAGGAATTCATGAGCACAACCACACATCGTAAGTTAATCATTTTAGGTTCAGGCCCTGCAGGTTATACCGCAGCCGTTTACGCAGCTCGCGCAAATTTACACCCTGCACTGATTACTGGGGTGGAAAAAGGCGGCCAATTAACCACAACCACGGAAGTTGAAAACTGGCCGGGTGATCCTGAAGGTTTAACAGGTCCAGGACTCATGGAACGCATGCATGCTCATGCGGAAAAATTCGAAACTGAAATCATCAACGACCACATTACAAAAGTGGATTTCCAGCAGCGCCCTTTCCGCCTGTTTGGTGATGATACAGAATATACGTGTGACGCATTGATCATTGCGACAGGCGCGTCTGCTCGTTACATCGGTCTACCATCAGAAGAAGCATTTAAAGGTCGCGGTGTTTCTGCTTGTGCAACTTGTGACGGTTTCTTCTATCGTAACCAAAAAGTTGCGGTTGTCGGTGGTGGTAATACTGCCGTTGAAGAAGCGCTGTATCTTTCTAATATCGCGTCTGAAGTACATTTGATTCACCGCCGCGATAGCTTTAGAGCGGAAAAAATTCTAGTTAATCGCCTGATGGATAAAGTTGAAAATGGGAACATCGTTCTGCATACCGACAATACATTAGACGAAGTTCTGGGCGATGATATGGGCGTTACAGGCGTTCGTTTACGTTGCACCAAAACCAATAAAACGGAAGATGTTGCTGTCATGGGCGCCTTTATTGCTATCGGTCATAGCCCTAACACCGCAATTTTTGACGGTCAATTAGCCTTAAATAATGGCTATATTAAAGTGCAATCCGGCACCAACGGTAACGCAACTCAAACTTCCGTTGAAGGGATCTTTGCGGCCGGTGATGTTATGGATCACATCTACCGCCAAGCAATTACTTCAGCCGGTACTGGCTGCATGGCAGCATTAGATGCGGAACGTTACCTAGACGGGTTAGCAGACAAGAAATAATTTTTTAATCTAAAAATAGAAGCCCCATTTTTGCGTTGTCGTTCATTAAGTTCGCAGCGAAATAGAATGGGGCTTTTTATTTATTCCTATTTTAAAAATAAAGCGCTATTCCATTCTGAATTAGGAGCAAGTTTATATTCCTCTTTTTACCCCATGCCTATACTCAATTTAATTATCTTGTTCATTCAAATAAGGAAGTGACATGGAGCCTCAAACGCAAAAAGAGCCCAACTTTATGGGTTCACTTAATAAGCTGGCGTATTTCATTGTTATCTTGCTATCGGTTATTCAAGGAATTGTCATCACCGCCACTCTTGATTATTCCATAGAAATTCCATTAAGCCCTACATGGGCTTATTTACCCATGATGTTGGCTATTTTTGTTCCTTCGGTTATCAGCTTTCTTATTACCAATGCCAAGCAAGCGGTGTTTTATTTCAATATTATCCTAACGATTGTGCTTGTTTTTTGGATCAATACTTGGCAAAGCCTTGATATTGGTACTTCTGATAACAATGACCCATTCCTCTCTATTACGACGCTCACTGTCCTGATTTTTTTCATATTGCCTTGGATGCAAAACCGCCAAGCCACAGGAACCTGGAAAGCTGATTACAGCTGCTTAGTCGGGCACTATTTCCGTAACACCTTATTTGGTCTTTTCGCCTGTGCCATTGGGGGCTTACTAGCGCTGATTGTCAAGCAAGCCAGCTTTTTATTCGGCATTGTCAATCTATCAACACTCAGCCAATTTCTTGGTCACTATATTGTCCTTTGGATAGCATTTTTAGTTGGTTTTAATACTAGCTTGCTCTTTTTACGTTCCAAATTGGTGATGCAACTGAACAACATCGCCAAATATTTCTCGCAATTTTTCCTACCCTTACTCAGTTTAATCGCCGTAATTTTCTTAGCTGGCTTGGTTGTATCCATATTAACTGGTGTGCATTACACAGCTTCAGAGCTAGGTTCTGGCACCATGCTTTGCTTTGTGATTTTAAATATTATATTTATTAATGCCCTTTATGGCGATGGCACAACCCAATTCCAATTTAAACCTATTATCAATGGCTTTGTACTGATCAGCATCGTTCTACTAAATGCATTTTCTGCACTTTCTCTGTACGGTATTTTCGTTCGTGTTAGCCAATATAGCTGGAGTGTGAGCAGGCTATATGCATTTACTATTGCACTATTTTTAGCCCTGATTATTTTAGCTTACAGCATCACAATCATAGTAAAACAACGCCGCTGGGCATTCTCCCTCGGTAGGATAAATAAGGTCGCTATTCTAGGTTTAATCGCCACAATCTTAGTCATTAATAGCCCTATTGGTGATTTCCAACGCATTGCGGTCAACAGCATTATGGCGGCTGTTGAAAAAGGCAAAATTAAAATTAACTACGATTTATCTTATGACTTAGAGAAATTAGGAGTGCAAGGAAAAGAGGCGTTAGCAAAATTGGAGCAAGACCCTGATACGAAAGCACAGCTCAAAGTTGGCGCTTACTCTGATGTCCCTAAACCACTTAAAGACGTTCTTATCATCGCCAAAGGCAGCCAACCATTGCCACAAAGCTGGTTTGATATGGAAGACGGGATCCGCGACGCATGGAATTGCACCAATTATTACAGTAATTATGAATGCCTTGGATTTATGACCGATGCAAACAACGATGGAACTGACGACGTGGTGATGTGCTACTCCATACCCGAGTCCCTTGATTATGAATGTACTATTTGGCAGTCCGCGGATAACACATGGAAATTAGTGGATACGCAAAGAGAGGTATTCGATGATATGCAATTCAAAAAAACAGCATGGGATAAGCTACTCAACAACCAGTTTATGTTGAAACCAAAAACCTGGTTGCAAATTGTTCCTGAATAACACACAAAAATCCCCCAAAATTATTTCAACCTAAAATGTAGGTGGCTTAACAATTATAAATTAAGCCATCTTATTTTTTCTTTGTAATAACGGTAACATCCTCTGTTCGTTCAAATTTAATTATATTACGCTCATATAATTTACCTTTATAAAACATATCGATAACAAAAATTGTTCTATTCAAATAACTGGCTTTTATTATGTAACATATCTGATGGAAGCTGTTATGATAGGCAAAAATTCGGTTAGATTTGATGACAAAGTCAACTATCTTAACTGCACTCAATAACATGAAAACTACACCTGCTAACTAAATCATTATGGATAAATCAAGACAGACTGAATTGGTGCGTTGGTTAAAGCAACACAGCGCTCCTGCTAAGCGTTGGCTCCGAATTTCTATGCTATTAGGCATAGTCAGCGGTTTATTAATTATTGCGCAGGCTTGGTTCCTCGCTGTGATCCTTCAAGCCCTCATGATGGACCACATTCCACGAGAGCAACTCCTCACTGACTTTGCATTATTAATTAGTGTCTTTATTTTACGCGGTGTTGTTCACTATCTTCGTGAACGCGCGGGCTACCGATGTGGACAAGTTGTCAGGCAGCAAGTCCGCGGTATGGTATTAGATAAACTGCAAGAGTTAGGCCCTGTCTGGGTCAAGGGTAAGCCAGCAGGAAGCTGGGCAACGATTATTCTTGAGCAGATTGAAGACATGCAGGATTACTATTCTCGCTATCTTCCGCAAATGTATTTAGCCACCATCATCCCAATCATGATCTTGATTGCCATCTTCCCATTTAACTGGGCAGCTGCGCTGATTTTATTTGCAACCGCACCGTTAATTCCGATTTTCATGGCGCTGGTAGGACTCGGTGCTGCCGATGCTAACCGCCGTAACTTCCTTGCCTTAAGCCGTTTGAGTGGTAGTTTCCTCGACCGTTTACGAGGATTAGACACCCTACGCTTATTTTTCCGTGGCAAAGCTGAAGTCTCCCAGATTCGTGAATCCACCGAAGACTTCCGTTCTCGCACCATGGAAGTGCTGCGTATGGCATTTTTATCGTCGGGAGTCTTAGAGTTTTTCGCATCAATCTCCATTGCAGTTGTCGCCGTTTATTTCGGATTCTCTTATCTTGGAGAGTTAAGTTTCGGTAGTTATGGTCTGCCAGTCACATTATTTGCAGGTTTCCTTGCGCTGATTTTATCCCCAGAATTTTTCCAGCCGCTGCGCGACCTAGGCACTTACTATCATGCAAAAGCCCAAGCAGTAGGCGCCGCGGAATCTCTGGTGACCTTACTCGAAAGTCAAGGTGACGAACAATTACCACAAGGCGATAAGGTAATTGATGAACAACCTATTCGCATTGAAGCCAAGCATCTGGAAGTTCTCTCCCATGATGGCACTATCCTGGCGGGTCCTCTCGATTTCACCATTGAGCCGCAACAACGCATCGCCTTAGTAGGTCAAAGTGGTGCGGGTAAAAGCTCCCTATTAAACTTATTACTTGGCTTCTTGCCTTACCGTGGTTCCATCACTATTAATGGCAATGAGCTCGATCAATTATGCCCTGAACAGTGGCGTGCTTTGGTCGGCTGGGTTGGGCAAAACCCACATTTACCTGAACAAACGTTGCAGGAAAATATTTGCCTAGGAAAACCCAATGCAACTGAATCAGAAATTCAGTCTGCGATCGAAAAAGCCTATGTCGCGGAATTTTTGCCAAACTTACCGGATGGGTTAAATACTCGCTTAGGTGATTTCGCAGCACGTCTTTCTGTTGGGCAAGCCCAGCGTGTCGCTGTCGCTCGTGTACTCTTAAAACCCTCTCGCTTGTTGCTATTAGATGAGCCAGCTGCCAGCTTAGATGCTCACAGCGAACAGCGCGTGATGGAAACATTGAATCAATTATCTGAGCAGCAAACCACGTTATTAGTGACCCATTTACTGGAAGAAACCATGGATTACGACCAAATTTGGGTCATGTCTAACGGAAAAATTATCCAGCGTGGTGATTACCAACAACTGAGCCAGTCTGAAGGTGCTTTTGCCCAGTTACTCGCTCATCGCCAAGAGGAGCTTTGAAAATGAAAGTGTTACTCCCCTTCTTAGCCCTCTATCGCCGTCATTGGTTTTTGATTTCCTTAGGGATCATTCTGGCGATTGTCACGCTGCTTTCCAGTATTGGTCTTCTCACGTTATCGGGATGGTTCTTAGCTGGTGCGGCTATAGTCGGTGCACCGGGGATATTTTTCTTTAACTATATGTTGCCTGCGGCTGGGGTTCGTGGTGCGGCTATTTTCCGTACCGCAGGACGCTACGCCGAGCGCTTAGTCAGCCACGATGCGACATTTAAAGTTTTAGCACATCTGCGCGTGTTCGCCTTCAGTAAGGTATTACCGCTCTCTCCGGGTGGGATCAGCCGTTTCCGCCAAGGAGATCTATTAAACCGACTAGTTGCGGATGTCGAAACCCTAGACCACCTATACTTGCGTGTTCTCTCGCCGATTGTCAGTGCTTTCTTTGTCACGTTTATCCTGATCATTGGTTTAAGTTTCCTTGATCCTCGCCTTGCATGGACATTAGGTGGCGTTATGCTGTTCCTGCTGTTTACGATGCCATTTGTATTTTATCGTGCAGGTAAACCGATTGGACGCGAACTGACTGAACTGCGCGGAAATTACCGCACAGTATTAACTTCAGCATTGCAAGGTCAAGCCGAATTAGCCTTGTTTGGCGCGACTGCGCGTTTTCGTCAAAATTTATCAAACATCGAAAATTCATGGCAAGGTCGCCAGCAGCAACAAGCTGCACTGACAGGTTTATCTCAAGCCATCATTCTGTGTGCATCAGGACTAACCGCGACCTTGCTTTTATGGATGGCAGCTGAACATGTTGGCGGAAATACACAACCCGGTGCGCTGATTGCCTTATTTGTTTTCTGTGCATTAGCCTCGTTTGAAGCCTTAGGGCCTGTTGCCGTCGCATTCCAACATATGGGGCAAGTGATTGCCTCAGCCACTCGCGTTTCTCAGTTAATGCATGCAAAACCGGAAGTTAGCTTTGTCAGCCAAGGCACTACGCTCGATTCTCTTGAGAGCCTGACCATCGATAACATCACATTCACTTATCCAGAACAGCCTTTCGCCGTATTGAAAAATGTCTCCTTGTCGATTAAACAAGGCCAACACATTGCGTTATTAGGGAAAACGGGCTGTGGCAAATCCACTCTGCTTCAATTGCTCACCCGCGCTTGGGATGTAGACAATGGCGTGATATCGATTAATGGTCAACCAATTCAAGCTTATAGCGAAGAAGCGCTACGTAGCGTAATGTCTGTGGTTCCTCAGCGCGTTCATGTGTTCAGTGATACCCTGCGCAACAATTTACTATTAGCCAACGAACAAGCCTCAGATGAGCAACTTTGCGATGTACTCACCCAAGTGGGCTTAGATAATTTATTGGATAATCAACTAAAATTAAACGCATGGATGGGTGAAGGCGGTCGTCAATTATCAGGAGGTGAGCAACGCCGCTTAGGTATCGCTCGTGCCCTTCTGCACAATGCGCCACTTATCTTAATGGATGAGCCAACCGAAGGGTTAGATGCGCATACTGAACAGCAAATTCTTAGCTTGCTCAAACAAAAATGTGCTGACAAAACGCTACTGGTGATCACCCATCGTATGCAAGGGTTAGAACAAATGGATACCATTTGTGTGATGGATAATGGCGAAATTATTGAGCAAGGCTCACACCCGGCATTGTTAGCTGAGCAAGGTCGTTATTATCAGTTCCGTCAACGTCATTTGGTTCAGCAAACTCGCTGAGGTGCACCATGTACCAATTGGACGATGATTCATACCTGTTCCCGCCCGTGTCTGAAGCGATGCGGGAACCTAATGGGTTACTGGCGATCGGCGGTGATTTATCATCTCGACGCTTACAAGCGGCTTACTATGATGGCATTTTTCCGTGGTTTAACCCAGGTGAAGTCCCATTGTGGTGGTCTCCTGATCCGCGAGCAGTCTTGAAAGTGGGCGACCTGCATATCAGCCGTTCCATGATCAAAACATTAAAAAAATCCCCTTATCGCATTACCATAAATCATGCGTTCAAAGAGGTGATAGCGGCTTGTGCAGTTCGTGCAGAAGGAACGTGGATCCTTCCTTCCGTACAGGCGGGTTACCTAGCGCTTCATCAAGAAGGACTCGCTCACTCGATTGAGGCGTGGCATGGTGATCAGCTGGTGGGGGGCTTGTATGGCGTGAACATGGGGCACCTGTTTTGTGGGGAGTCAATGTTCAGTAGAATGAATGATGCATCCAAATGTGCTTTTATTACATTCTATTTTCATTTTTTGCGCTATAATGGGCAACTTTTTGATTGTCAGGTACTTAACCACCACACCGCTTCACTTGGCGCGACGGAGATCTCCCGCAGGGATTTTCTGCATATTCTTTATCGGTGGCGTGACCTGCGGATTGACCCAGCATGCTGGTTACCACAGTCAATTGATTTACCTCAATCATTTGAAAAATCACCACTTTTTAAGCGATAGAAAGTGGCAACACAGTAATTTTATCCCCAACTATTTTAAAGAAAGATCGCTTTAAAATGCGACACTTCTTTACTTAGTGTGGGTTTTTGGGCATTATCTTGCCCGTAAAAAATCACGGTTATTAGACTTAGAGGATTAGATGGCCAAAGAAGATAATATTGAAATGCAGGGAACCGTTTTGGATACCCTGCCAAATACAATGTTCCGCGTTGAACTGGAAAACGGTCACGTCGTGACTGCGCACATCTCTGGTAAAATGCGTAAAAACTACATCCGCATTCTGACAGGCGACAAGGTAACTGTAGAGTTAACTCCTTACGACCTGAGCAAAGGCCGCATCATTTTCCGTAGCCGCTGATTTTCGATTTTCAGGCAAGGCCTGACAAGACCACAGGTGCCTAAGACACCTGTGGTACTAGTTATTGTCAGATTACAGCATCCTCTGGAGAGGCCTTGTGTACGCTACTGAAGCTGTATGTCAGTGTGTGACTCTTTTCATCAAGCCCGATACTCACCGAGCCGCCATTTGTTAACGAACCAAATAACAGTTCATTTGCCAATGGTTTCTTCAGGTTGTCCTGAATGACACGCGCCATAGGTCGGGCACCCATTGCTTTGTCATACCCTTTCTCGCACAACCAACGACGAGCTGCTTGGCTGACCTCAATCGAGACACCCTTCTCATCCAACTGGGCTTGCAGCTCAACAATGAATTTATCAACCACTTGCGTGATGATATCCATCGACAGCGCATTAAACCAAATAATGCCATCAAGACGGTTACGGAATTCCGGTGAAAATGCCTTTTTAATTTCAGACATCGCATCCGTACTATTATCTTGCTCTGCAAAGCCTATCGAACGGCGCTGAGTTTCTTGTACCCCTGCGTTGGTAGTCATTACCACAATAACATTACGGAAATCCGCTTTACGTCCGTTATTATCCGTCAGCGTACCGTGATCCATCACTTGCAGAAGAATGTTAAACACATCAGGGTGCGCTTTTTCAATTTCGTCCAATAACACGACGGAATGCGGATGCTTAATGACGGCATCGGTCAGTAAACCACCTTGGTCAAAACCAACATATCCCGGAGGAGCACCAATCAGTCGGCTAACTGTATGGCGTTCCATATATTCGGACATATCAAAGCGCAGCAGTTTCACATCCAATGCTTTTGCCAGCTGCACGGTGACTTCCGTTTTACCCACGCCAGTTGGTCCTGCAAACAAGAATGAGCCAACAGGTTTATGTTCTAACCCTAAGCCTGCGCGATTCATTTTAATCGCCTCAGACAGCGCCTCAATCGCTTTATCTTGTCCAAAGACTAACATCTTCAGGCGTGAGTCTAAGGTTCTCAAACGATCTTTATCGCTAGAGGAAACCGTTTTTTCTGGAATACGCGCAATACGCGCCACCACAGTTTCGATTTCAGGTACACCGATGGTTTTCTTGCGCTTGCTTGGCGCCACTAAACGGGTTCTAGCTCCCGCTTCATCGATAACATCAATCGCTTTATCCGGCAGATGGCGATCGGTAATGTATTTCACCGATAAATCCACCGCCGCCTGAATAGCTTTCGCGGTGTAGCGCACATCATGGTGAGACTCATATTTCGGTTTCAATCCATTAATGATACGCACGGTTTCTTCAGGGGTAGGTTCCACAATATCAATTTTTTGGAAACGTCGAGCCAGCGCTCTATCTTTCTCAAAGATATTGCTGAATTCTTGATAGGTAGTAGAGCCAATCACCCGGATACGCCCACTTGATAACAGCGGCTTAATCAAGTTTGCAGCGTCTACCTGTCCACCCGATGCCGCACCGGCACCGATAATCGTATGAATTTCATCGATAAACAGAATGCTTTTCGGGTCTTTTTCCAACATTTTCAGCAGCGCTTTAAAACGTTTTTCAAAATCACCGCGATATTTAGTACCTGCCAACAATGAGCCGATATCCAGTGAGTAGATTGTGCAATCTTTCATCACTTCAGGCACATCATTTTGCTCAATACGCCATGCTAAGCCCTCGGCGATCGCCGTTTTACCTACGCCGGATTCCCCAACCAATAATGGATTATTTTTACGGCGACGGCACAACACTTGAATGGTACGCTCTAATTCAGCCTGACGTCCTACCAGCGGGTCGATATTCCCTTTCTTAGCCTGTTGATTTAGATTGGTGGTGAAGTTATCCATATGGTCTTCTGAGACCGGTTGCTCTTCACTTGGTGGTGTATTGTTTGCGGCATCATCCTCCGATGAAGAAGAATCTTCACCTTTAATGGTACCGTGGGAAATATAATTAACGACATCAAGGCGGCTAACATCATGCTTACGTAATAAATAAGCCGCCTGGGATTCTTGTTCGCTAAAAATTGCCACTAGCACATTCGCACCAGTCACTTCGCTGCGTCCTGATGATTGAACATGAAAAACAGCACGTTGCAGTACGCGCTGGAAACTCAAAGTCGGTTGAGTGTCTCGTGTATCATTCTCAGGTAATAGCGGCGTAGTTTGGGCAATAAAATGTTCGAGTTCTTGTCTCAGGGCAACCAAGTCGACCTTACAAGCCTCTAAAGCTTCACGCGCAGAGATATTGCTCAATAATGCCAGCAATAGGTGCTCCACAGTCATAAATTCATGGCGATTGTCTTTCGCTCTGGTAAAAGCAACATTTAGACTAAGCTCCAATTCTTGATTGAGCATAAGCACCTCCCAAAATTGATATTAAGACTCTTCAGACTTTCTCTATAGTACACAATAAAGGATATTCATGTTCCCTTGCAAAAGCATTGACTTGAGCGGCTTTTGTTTCTGCAACTTCAGCAGTATAGACACCGCAAATACCTTTACCTTGAAAATGTACATCTAACATTATCTGTGTAGCGCGTTCTTCATCAAAAGAAAAGTATTTTTGTAACACCTCAACAACAAAATCCATCGGAGTATAATCATCATTATTTAACAATACTTTATACATCGATGGTGGTTGCAGCGTCTTTTCAACTTCATCTTTAAAAATTGTGTCAGTTTTAAATGTGCCCAGAAAATCACTCATTACTTTCGTGCTCAGTCGTGTTGCTCAGTGTGGAAATTCAATTTAAGCATAGCCTTTATTATCAATGATATCTATTCACTAAATAGCAATTCAATAAAGCTAAGCCATTAAAAATACTTTGTCTTCATTTTGGTACTGAATTCTCAATTTATCCCAGTGTACCATGGGCTGATAACTAACTTATAGCATCTAAATTTTGTGATATACGTCAAAAAATTTAAAATTTCACGAAAAACGCTCATCGGATTATTTTCAGTTTATTCAAAAAGCCAAAATCCGACTCTTGACCAAATATCCCTATTCAATACAGTATGAAATGCGAGCGATTAACTTCGTATTTATACCTAGTTTGCATGTGTATTTTAT
>NZ_WLUG01000058.1:0-13722 GCF_009706505.1 Providencia sp. wls1922
ACAGGGTCAACAGGGTCGACAGGGTCAACAGGGTCTACCGGCGGCTCCACATACAAACTGGTCAAATACCAGTTTTTATAATTCGTACCTGGAACATAGCCACCTCGCAGTAGCGTGTAATCATAAGCGCCCGCAACAATACGCCCGCTTTGCTTAAACTCCCCAAGGGAGCGACCAGCTACGGTAATCAGCTCAATGCCTGTTTCCGTTTGCGCGCCTTTTCCATGGATATTATTCACATAAACCGTGGTATTGCCGGTACTATCGCCATTAATGATTAATTTATCTGTTTTTGAATCATCTCCACCCAGTTCAGTATTGAAATAGAGAGAGCCATTATCAGCCTTATAACCATTAAAAATATTCAAATGCGTTTGTGTTTGGTTGTCCCTTGAAAGCTTAACGACTCCACGGTTATCCAGTGATGAAATTGTTTGGCCAAATCCATTGAGGTCAAACTGGCTGAAGTTTTTAATATCGACACGGCTTCCAAAGGCGTTTTGATTACCCGCTTTTAATGCGCCATTGTTGATAACCACAATCCCACTGTGTAGGTTGTTATCTCCTGCAAACGTGATGGTATTGGTATTGTTTTTCACCACATTGATGGTGTTAATCAAATTAGGAGAAAAATCATTATCATTTTGATAATTGAACACTAATCCAGCCTGCATAGGGAGTTTATCGCTATCAAACTGGTAGTTATTTTTGCCAGTAAAGCCTTCTATACTCTCGGTATTTAATTCACCCGCTAGACCACCATCACCATGATAAATCACTGCATTAAAGTAATTACTGTCTTTGTTTAAGTTGATTTTGTGGGTGGTGACATTCCCGCCAGCCAGCAGATTGAGGGTACTTTTTCCTAAAATACTTGGGAGAAGTTTTGTTTTACCAAGGGTTATTTCTTTGGCTGAGACCATGCCACCGTCTGCAATGGTGATTTCATGGTTGACGTTATTCCCTAGAATAAGGTGGTTTTGAGCGGTGATTTTTGATTGCTCGCCAGTCACGATTACGGTTGGATGCGGCGAGTTGATGGCGTAAGGGTCAACCGTTGCGGAATCTCCCGTACCCAAAATGATATTTTTGGCGTTTATTTCAGCACCATCTTCGACAGTTAATAAGCTTCGTAAATTTCCTCCTGTCGTAAAATTTTCAGCGACATCAATCGATGAGTTTTGACCTGAAATTAATAAGGAGACAGGGGAATTATCACTCCATACTTTATGTACACCGGCATGGAAGTTTTTCGCTTTAATTTTACCGCCAGACAAAATATTCAGTTCACTGGGGGTATCAGGATCGGCGTTTCCAAAGTTTTTGGCAAAGTAAACGTCTTCTTTAACGTTTAATAATCCATTATTTTTGATATTTAAAACCGTTTTTAGGGATGCTTCGTCATAGTTTATGTCCATATCATGCATAACGACATTTTCAGCTTCAATAACACCGTCATTATCGATATTGATTGTGACAATGCCGATTGGGAATCGATTACTGTCAAATGAGGAGGCTGTTAAATCTTGATTGACCTTTAAGATAGAACCTTTGCCATCGACATTTAAGGTATATTGCCCTTCCTCGTCCATATTGGCTCCCCGATAATTACCCATAGAAAATTTATCGGTATAAACTTGAGCGCCATTAAGAATATCAATACCTGACTTCGAGGGGGTTTTTGTGTATCGGGTATGAAGGTTGATAACACCAAGATTCAAGGTATTTTTGTTATTCCAGATAGAATCGCTACCTGAAACCGTCACATTCCCGGATTCCCCAAAAAAATCAGTGATCACTGTGCTATTGGTTTCTAGTGTTCCAGATTTAAGAATGATTTTTCCGTTTCTTATATATAAATCATTAAGATCAAAAACATTATCTTTATCATCAAACTCTTTGATTTCACCATATGTAATGGTAGTGGCATTACTGGTTGAGGCCATTAGAAGTAGCAGCAGATAATTCGCTGTGTAATAACGCTTTTTATTTTTCATGTGAAACCATCCTTGACGTTTAATTTTTATAAATTAAATCAAGTTATTAGCAATGTAATGATGCCCAGCGAGCTGTTAGGCTACTGATGCAGTTACGGGAATATTTAAATTATTTTTAAGCTCTTATAATTAAATTAATGAGCATTGATTTAATTGGTGAATTTTTTAGCCTTTAATAAAGTTATCTAAATTGGACTGATTAAGTGAGAAAGTTAATGACAATGTTATCGTTTGGAACTGTATGTCTAATTTATAATTCGAATAACTATAATAGGTATAAAGAATACTTATTTTGTATTAGAACTATAATTTCGAGAACTATAATCAAGCTAGTTATTATTTTTCAAGTGTTTTATTCAAGGATTAACACTCGTGATCCTTTTATCTAAATTAATAAAATAAATGGTTTTTAATTTTGAAAGTGGAATTAAAATGGTTTTTTAATCCTAATGTTAAGAGTGAGAATGATTCTTTGTCATTGATTTACATTAAGATAATTCTTAATTAAGATTTGTTTTATCTACGTGATTTTTTAATTAAGTGATTTTTTTTATCCGTTCTGGTATTACCAGTTTTATTTTTTAACGATAATGGAAATATATTATTTCTTTTTTTAATGGGTTTTTTTGATAGGTTTAAATATTAATAAAAAGTATGAAAAATAATTTCTTGATTATATTTTTTATATGAAAAATAAATTCTTTCATGGTTTATAAAATATCTAATCGCTCCCAAATACTTTTCGCCACTGTATCGGGCTAACCCCAAATTTATCTTTAAATACTTGCCTCTCTGTTTTATTGAATAAGAACCTGTTGAATCTTTCCTCCTTCGTCATTACTGTCGAACTCCTACCTAGTAAAAAGCCAACTAACTGATAAACAACACTATTATTTCTGGCACAAAAAATGCTTAGGTGTCTGCAATAAACTTAAGATCCGACTGATTTTATTGGAGGGGAAAGCGAATGAATCGCTTTGTAATTGCAGACCCACAACTGTGTATCGGATGTAACACTTGCATGGCGGCGTGCTCAGAAACGCATAAAGCCCAAGGATTACAAACACATCCGCGACTAAAGGTGGTCAAAGTTGGCGAGCTAACCGCACCGATGCTTTGTCGTCAATGTGACGATGCCCCGTGTGCGCGTGTGTGTCCGGTCAATGCCATCACCCACGAAAATGACATGATTGTGCTAAATGAAAGCCTGTGCATTGGCTGCAAACTGTGTGGTTTGGTGTGCCCATTTGGGGCAATCACACCGTCAGGCAGCAAACCAGTAGATACACCTGATTTCTTTGAACAATATGTCCCAAAAGAGATGCTATTAGATGTGCCAGATAGCCTCCCAACCATGAACCCTTTCCTGGCGTGGAACGCAGGGATCCGCAATGTCGCCGTGAAATGTGACCTGTGTGATTTCAGTGACGAAGGGCCAGCTTGTGTCAAAGTCTGCCCAACCGATGCCCTCCATCTGGTGGAAGAACACCAACTCGAAAACGAAAGTGCCAAACGCCGCAGCGCATCTGTCGATGCCATGCCGCCAGAGTTCGACATTTTTGTTGCTGATCGGGAGAACCCATAATGACACCTCTTCAGTTACTTTTATGGTCGGTGATTTTCTACGCGGTAGGTGGCTTTGTTTCGTTGCTCTTTAAACGCCAAGAAAAGCTCGCCATTTATGTCGCGGGAATTGCTGCCATGATCGGCGGCGTGCTGGGCTTATGCAGCTCAATTCCGGTGCTAATGAGCGGGGAAGTGCTTACTTACCTGTCCCAAGGTCCATTCCCGTTCGCCAATTTTGTCGTGAGGCTCGATAGCCTCGCCGCCTTTATGGTGATGGTGATTTCGCTGCTGGTGACCGTCAGCGCCTTATATTCCTTAAACTATGTTCAGGAATATTGCGGTCGCGGCGCGTGGAGCATGGGGTTCTTCCTGAACCTGTTTATCGCTTCGATGGTGGCCTTGGTGGTGATGGACAACGCCTTTTACTTCATCATCCTGTTTGAAATGATGTCACTGGCTTCCTGGTTCTTAGTGATTGCCGACCAAGATGACAAATCCATCCGCGCGGGTCTGCTGTACTTCTTTATTGCCCACGCCGGTTCGATTTTAATTATGATCGCCTTCTTCTTAATGTGGCGTGAAAGTGGCAGCTTAGATTTCGATTCCTTCCGCCAGCTTTCACTTTCACCAGCGATGGCATCCATCGTTTTCTTATTGGGATTTTTTGGCTTTGGCGCCAAAGCTGGGATGCTCCCACTTCACAGTTGGTTACCGCAAGCTCACCCCGCAGCACCATCTCATGCGTCAGCATTAATGTCTGGTGTAATGGTAAAAATCGGTATCTTCGGGATTATCAAAGTAGGTATCGACTTACTCGGTGCCACTCAAGGCTGGTGGGGTATTGTGGTACTAGCATTCGGTGCAGTCTCCTCGGTTCTTGGGGTTATGTACGCACTGGCTGAGCACGACATCAAACGCTTACTCGCATGGCACACCGTCGAAAATATCGGGATTATCTTGATGGGGGTTGGTGTGGCGATGGTCGGCATGGCAAACAATATGCCAGTGCTTGCGACCATTGGTTTGCTCGGTGCGATTTACCACTTGCTTAACCACGCCGTCTTCAAAGGATTACTGTTCCTTGGTGCGGGCGCCGTGATCTACCGTGTGCATACCCGAGATATGGAAAAAATGGGTGGCTTAGCCAAATTAATGCCACTGACCGCAACCGCGTTTTTAATCGGCTGTATGGCGATTTCCGCACTGCCACCACTCAACGGCTTTGTCAGTGAGTGGTACACCTACCAATCGCTATTCTCCATGAGTCACGAAGGCACTTTTATTATGCGCATCAGCGGTCCAATTGCCATTGTGATGTTAGCCATCACCGGGGCGTTGGCGGCAATGTGTTTTGTGAAAGTGTACGGCGTCAGTTTTTGCGGTGGTGCTCGCAGTGAGCAAGCCACTCATGCTCGCGAAGTGCCATGGACAATGACCGCCGCGATGCTGATTTTAGCCGCTATTTGTGTGATTTTAGGTGTAGGCGCGACCTATATCGCTCCGGTCTTAGCCAACGTGGCAATGTCCCTGACACACGCCACCGATATCACTGTGGCGCAAGGGGCGATGCTGGTACCAAACAGCGCATCTCAAGCGATGATTTCACCAGCCATGACCTTGATCCTATTGCTAGCGCTGCCAATCATTCCACTGATTATCTACATGGTATTTAAAGGCAAACAGCTCGACGCGCGCCGTAAAGGGGACGCATGGGCGTGTGGTTATGCGTGGGAAAAAGAGATGTCGGTATCAGCGGGGGGCTTTACCCAGCCGCTGCGTTCTATGTTTGCGCCGCTGTATCGCCTGCGTACTCAGCTCGACCCTTCAGCGCGTTTAGCGCAAACCTTAGAAGTGACGAAAGAGGGGGCAGGGAAGGTAGAACCGTTCTGGGATGAAAAAATTATCTACCCGCTGGTTCGTGTGATTAACCGAATAGCAAAACGCATGCAATGCCTACAAGGCGGGGACTTCAGGCTCTATTGCCTGTATGTGGTCGCGGCCTTGATCGTGCTGCTTGTTGTGATTGCGGCGTAAGGAGAGAAACCATGTCGATTCAAGAAACACCCACATTGATGACAGGGATCTTCGCCGTCGTTCAAGCCGTGGTTTTACTGCTGCTGACGCCGCTGTTCACGGGGATCTCTCGTCAAATTCGCGCCAAAATGCACTCTCGCCAAGGTCCCGGAATTTGGCAAGATTATCGCGACATCATCAAATTGATGACTCGCCAATCTGTGGCGCCGCGTGATTCAGGCATTATCTTTCGCATCATGCCGTATGTGCTGCTGAGCAGCATGTTGCTGCTAGCGATGGCATTGCCAGTGGTCACGAACACGTCACTGTTTAGTGGCGCAGCTGACATCATTATCGTGCTGTATATCTTCGCGTTATTCCGCTTTTTCTTCTCACTTTCCGGTCTCGATACCGGTAGCCCATTTGCGGGTATCGGTGCGAGCCGTGAGCTGACACTTGGCGTACTGGTGGAACCGACGTTATTCCTCGGTTTGCTGGTTGTTGCGCTGATTGCTGGTTCCACCAATATTGGCACCATCAGCGCCACGATGAGTGAAGGCTGGGTGTCTCCAACTGCTACGTTATTAGCGCTACTCGCTTGCGGATTCGCGACATTTATTGAGATGGGCAAAATCCCATTCGACGTGGCAGAAGCGGAGCAAGAGCTGCAAGAAGGTCCATTAACCGAATACTCCGGTTCAGGATTCGCGATGGTGAAACTGGGCATTGGTCTGAAACAAGTGGTCGTTGCGGTTCTGTTCCTGTCGATTTTCTTCCCATTCGGCAATGCCAGTACCTTTACCGTTGGCAGCGTATTGTTAGCGATGGGATTATTGCTAGTGAAATTACTGGTGATTTTCGTGCTGGCGTCGCTGGTCGAAAACAGTCTGGCTCGTGGTCGTTTCTTATTAACGCACCATGTGACTTGGTTAGGATTCGGTGTTGCGGCACTCGGATTCGTCTTCTACCTCACCGGTCTATAAGGAGCGACGAAGCATGTTAGAGAATATTGCACTAGCAACCTTGATAATCCCGTTCATCGGGGCGTTGCTGGTCAGTGTGCTACCCACCCGTCTAGCGCCGTGGCTAAGTACCTTAGTGGCGTTGCTAGCCTCTTTGGGAACAGCGGCACTGGGCTGGCTCTATTTAGACGGCGGTAAGGTCGCCACCACACTGGAGTTAATTCAGACGGGTGATGTCGCGCTGTTCGGTTTTACTGTGGATGGCGTGAGCACGCTGATTGCGTTTGCGGTCGTGTTCCTCGGCTTCTTGATTTGCCTCTACTCAACGGGGTATCTCACTGAAGGAAACCGTGAGCACGCTCATGGACCCACTCGTCGCTATTACGCTTTCTTACTGATCTTTATCGGTGCGATGGCTGGGGTTGTGCTCTCTTCCACTATCTTAGGGCAGTTAGTGTTCTTCGAAATTACCGGTGGATGTTCTTGGGCGCTAATTGGTTACTACCAAACTGAAAAATCCCAGCGTTCAGCGATGAAAGCTTTGCTGATCACCCATGTTGGCTCACTCGGCTTATACATGGCGGCGGCAACCCTGTTTATCAGCACGGGTACCTTTGCTCTGAGCGCCATTGACCGTTTGAGTGAATCCCAAAGCCTGATCGTATTTGGCGGTATTCTGTTTGCAGCATGGGGTAAATCAGCCCAGTTACCACTGCAAGCCTGGCTACCCGATGCGATGGAAGCACCAACCCCAGTTAGTGCTTACTTACACGCCGCCTCCATGGTGAAAGTGGGTGTATATATCTTTGCCCGTGGCTTGATGTCTTCTACCCATGTGCCAGAAATCATTGGTTGGGTGGGTGTCGTGATGGCGGTCATTACGTTGGTGTATGGCTTTATGATGTACCTGCCGCAGAAAGACATGAAACGTCTGCTTGCGTGGTCAACCATCACGCAGCTGGCGTATATTTTCCTCGCTTTATCCTTATCCGTTTTCGGTTCCAAAGAAGCCTTCGATGGCGGTATCGCGTATATCTTCAACCACGCTTTTGCGAAAAGCCTGTTCTTCTTAGTGGCAGGTGCGCTGAGTTATAGCTGTGGTACACGTATGCTGCCGCGCTTACGTGGTTTAGCAAAACGCTATCCATTACTCGGTGTGGGCTTCTGTGTGGCGGCACTCGCCATCGCAGGTGTTCCTCCACTGAATGGTTTCTTCAGTAAATTCCCTATCTTTGCAGCGGGCTTCGCGCTGTCGGAACAGTTCTGGGTATTAACGCCAATTATGGTGTTGGTACTGATTGAATCTGTCGCGAGCTTTGCATGGTTACTGTACTGGTTCGGCAAAGTGGTTCCGGGTGAACCTAGCGAAGAAGTGGCAAACGGCAGCGCAGTTCCTTGGGCAATGCAGTGGGTTATCGGCTTACTGATCGTGATGTCCTTCTGTTCTAGTGTTATTGCCGTCATCTGGCTCGGTTAAGGGAGAGAAAGTATGACTGGTTCAATGATTGTAAATAATTTAGCAGGGCTGATGATGATCACGTCTCTGCTGGTGATCGGCGCGAAAAAGCCGGTGATCTCTTGTTGGTTTTATGCGTTGCAGTCGCTGGTGTTAGTGGCGATTTTCGGCACGCTTTCCTACACCTTAAATGCACCTGAATTGGCAATGTGGGCAGGTACCGCGTTTGCCACCAAAGTGGTTTTGGTTCCGCTGATTATGGGCTACGCCTTCCGAAAATTGTCTGACCCAACCGCGAACGGCGGGGTGATTAGCCCAGCTTGGTTGATGTTAGCAGCAGCGGTGATTGTGGTGCTGTGCTGGTTTGTGGTCGAGCCAATTAAATTGCCGTTGGCGGCGGATTTAAAACCTGCATTAGCGGTTTCTCTTGGGCATTTTATGTTGGGGCTGCTGTGTATAGTGACTCAACGCAATATTCTCAAGCAAGCCTTTGGTTACTGCCTCATGGAAAATGGCTCCCACCTAACCCTCGCGTTACTGGCGTATAAAGCCCCTGAGCTGGTGGAAATTGGTATCGCCACAGACGCCATATTTGCGGTGATCATTATGGCGGTATTGGCTCGTAAAATTTATCGCACGCTCAACACACTGAACGTGGATCAACTGACCGCGCTGAAGGGGTGATGAGATGAGTCAAACAATGTTATTAACCTTATTGATGGCAACTCCGCTGGTGATTTCACTGCTGGCGTTCGCCTGCCGCTTAATGGGTAACGGGGCAAAAATCCCCGTCACCTTGATCCATGCCATTGGGATCACGGTATTACTGGTGTTATCGCTCTGGATGGTTGGCACGATAGATAAAGTCGGTGACTTGCTGATGGCAGGTCATTGGATCCACCTTGATAGCCTCGCAGGGTTATTCCTCGCTATCTTGGGGATCGTCGGTTTCCTGACTGGCTTGTACTCTATCGGTTATATGAACCATGAAGTGCATGAAGGGGAAATCAGTGTTGGAACCTTATGTAACTATTACGGTTTCTTCCACTTGTTCCTGTTCACAATGCTGTTGGTGATCACCAGTAATAACCTGATTTTAATGTGGGCAGCGGTCGAAGCGACCACTTTAAGCTCCGCGTTTTTAGTGGGCATTTACGGTCAACGCTCTTCGCTGGAAGCCGCGTGGAAATACATCATTATCTGTAGCGTGGGTGTGGCGTTCGGTCTGTTCGGTACCATTTTAGTGTATGCCAATGCGGTGAACGTCATGCCGGATCCTGAAATGGCTATCTTCTGGACGGAAGTCCTGAAATATACCGACCTTCTCGATCCAACCCTGATGCACCTTGCCTTTGTATTTGTGTTAATCGGTTTTGGTACCAAAACGGGTCTGTTCCCAATGCACGCATGGTTGCCGGATGCGCACAGTGAAGCACCAAGCCCAACGTCAGCGCTGCTGTCTGCGGTGCTACTGAATTGTGCGCTGCTGATTATCATCCGTTACTACATCATTGTGACCTCATCAATTGGTGGCGAATTTACGCAAACCTTACTGCTGGTATTCGGATTAATGTCCGTGGCGGTGGCAGCGTTCTTTATCTTGGTACAAAAAGATATGAAACGTTTGCTGGCGTACTCCAGTGTGGAAAACATGGGATTGATCGCGGTGGCATTAGGTATTGGTGGACCTTTGGGTGTACTGGCTGCGTTGCTGCATACCTTAAACCACAGTTTGGGTAAAACCTTGCTGTTCTGCGGCTCCGGTAACGTTTTACTGAAATATGGCACTCGCGATATTACGGTGGTGAAAGGGTTACTGCGCACTATGCCATTTACCGCGGTGGTGTTTGCGGGTGGTGCATTAGCACTGGGCGGTATGCCGCCATTCAACGTCTTTTTAAGTGAATTTATGATTGTGGTGGCAGGGCTGGTCGCTAACCATTTCTGGCTAACCTTGCTGGTGCTGATCTTAATTACGGTGGTGCTGGGCGGGTTGATCCGCATGATCTCTAAAACCCTATTTGGCGAACAACCAGAGTGCGTAGCGCGTGGTGAGCTGGGCATTTTAACCACATTACCGATGGCGATTTTGATTGTACTGATGCTGGTGATGGGGACGTATATTCCTCAGCCTGTCAGTCGCTTACTGGAAAATGCCGCGACGATCGTGCTCAAAGACAGCGCGACAGTCGACCACCAAATTACCACCTTAAATTACCAATGGCCGTGGGGTGCAAGCACCTCCGAACCTTCATCGCAGGAGAAATAACGTGAGCTATCAGAATTATACAGATACCCTTCAGGGCGTTCGCAAAGGCGCGGGCTATCTGGCAAAAGTGCGCGAGAAATTTCCTCATGCCATGCTGGAAGAGGAGTGGCAAACCGCCAACCAAGTCACCATTACCGTCAAAACAGAGATGCTGCCAGAAGTGGTGGAATTCCTCTATTACGGCTGCGGCGGTTGGTTGCCGGTGTTGTGGGGGAACGATGAGCGTCCTCTAAATGGGCAGTTTGCGGTTTATTACGCACTGTCGATGGAAGAGGGGGAAAAATGTTGGGTGACGGTGAAAGCCTATGTCAGCCCAATCACTCAAGAATTTCCATCGGTTACACCGCGCGTACCTGCGGCTGTATGGGGAGAGCGTGAAATTCGAGATATGTACGGCTTACGCCCAGTGGGCTTGCCGGATGAGCGTCGTTTAGTGCTACCGGATGATTGGCCGGAAGACCTGTATCCGCTGCGCAAAGACACCATGGATTATCGCCAGCGCCCTGCGCCAACCACTGACACTGAAACCTACGAGTTTATCAACGACAGCAAAACTCAAAGCCGCATCGTGCCAATTGGCCCTTTGCATATCACTTCCGATGAACCGGGGCACTTCCGCCTGTTTGTGGATGGCGAGCGCATTGTGGATGCGGATTACCGTATGTTCTACGTGCATCGCGGAATGGAAAAACTGGCTGAAACCCGTATGGGCTACAACGAAGTCACTTTCTTATCTGATCGCGTATGCGGTATTTGCGGCTTCACCCACAGCGTGGCGTACACCACCTCAGTTGAGAACGCATTAGGTATTTATGTTCCTCAGCGCGCTCATACTATTCGTAGTGTGTTACTGGAAGTAGAACGCTTACACAGCCACTTGCTGAATATAGGTTTAGCGAGCCACTTCACCGGTTTTGATACTGGTTTCATGCAATTTTTCCGTGTCCGTGAAAAATCCATGACCATGGCGGAATTACTGACAGGCGCCCGTAAAACTTACGGTACCAACTTAATTGGTGGGGTTCGTCGTGACTTCTTAAAAGAGCAGCGCGTGAAAACCATTCAGTTGGTCAAAGAGATGCGCCAAGATGTGACCCAGCTGGTGGATATGTTGCTGAGCACACCAAATATGGAGCAGCGTACCGTTGGTGTCGGTCGCCTCGACCCGCAAGTTGCCCGTGATTACAGCCCTGTGGGGCCGATGATCCGCGCCAGCGGCTTCAAGCGCGATGTACGTTTTGATCATCCATTTGCTGACTATGGCAATTTACCAAAAACCTTATTCACTTTAGATGGTTGCGATGTCTATTCCCGCGTGATGGTACGCATTAAAGAGACATTGGACTCTCTGTCGATGATTGAATATGCCCTCGACAATATGCCGGAAGGTCCAATTCTGACCGAAGGCTTTACCTATCAGCCTCATAAATTTGCACTGGGCTATACCGAAGCGCCGCGAGGTGAAGATGTTCACTGGAGCATGCTCGGCGATAACCAAAAACTGTATCGCTGGCGTTGCCGTGCGGCTACTTACGCGAACTGGCCAGTGCTGCGCTATATGCTGCAAGGCAATACCGTTTCCGATGCGCCATTGATTATCGGTAGCCTCGACCCTTGCTACTCCTGTACTGACCGCGTGACGCTGGTGGATGTGAAAAAACGCAAGGCGAAAACCGTGGCATACAAAGAGCTCGAACAGCACAGTATCGAACGCAAACATTCGATTATGAAATAACGGAGGGACACCATGTTTAAACTTTTCAAAACCCTTCGTAATGCGGGTACCGCAACGGTGAAATACCCGTTCAAACCGCTGGAAGTGGCTCACGGATTTAGAGGCAAACCGGAATACGACCCGCAGCAATGTATTGCGTGTGGCGCTTGTATTTCTGCTTGTCCAGCCAATGCGTTAACCATGGAAACCGACTTAGAAAGTGGTGAACGCCGCTGGCAGCTGTTTTTAGGTCGCTGTATTTATTGTGCGCGCTGTGAAGAAGTTTGTCCGACTCGCGCCATTCACTTAACGGAAGAGTTTGAAACCGCAGTAATGAACAAAGCGGATTTGTACATGAAAGGGACGTTCCGCCTGCAACATTGTCGCCAATGCGGTGAGGCATTCGCCCCGAAAAAATCCGTGGAGTATGCCATGGCGCTGATGGTGGCATCGGGGATTGAGGAAGGCGGTATTGAAGCCCTGCGCCCAATGTATGAAACTTGCCCATCCTGTAAGCAAAAAAACAATTTATTGAATAATGATCGTCAGAACTTTCGTTTGCATATTCAGGGAGATAAATCATGAGTTTGCCAAATATCCCCGTAAACCATCACGTTAGCCAGCCGATTGTGCTCGATGAGCAGGTCGCAAAACTGAAAAGTACGCTGCTGAAAGATATTAAGCGTTCAGCGTACGTGTATCGTGTGGACTGTGGCGGTTGCAACGGATGTGAAATCGAAATTTTCTCGGCAATCACCCCCGTTTTCGATGCGGAACGTTTCGGGATCAAAGTGGTGGCGTCTCCGCGCCATGCAGATATTTTACTGTTCACAGGGGCAGTTACCCGTGCGATGCGCATGCCTGCACTGCGCGCGTATGAATCTGCACCGGATCCAAAAATCTGTATCTCTTATGGGGCTTGTGGTTGTGGTGGGGGGATCTTCCACGATCTGTATTGTGTCTGGGGCGGCAGCGAACACATCGTGCCGATTGATGTGTGGATCCCGGGTTGCCCGCCAACGCCAGCCGCGACTATTTATGGTTTCGCGGTGGCATTAGGGTTATTGAATCAGAAATTGGTTGGGCAAGATCACCGCGAAGCCGATGGGGAAAAAGTGGAGCTTTTACTGCCATCTATTCCTCTAGCCACTCGCGTGATGATCGAGCGTGAATCGCGCCGCCAAGCGGGGTATTACCAAGGTCGAGAAATCAGTGATCGCTTCCTGACGCTGCTCGATGGGGCAACCCCAAGCCAAGTGAAAGCCACGATGCAAACATGGATGGACGAGGAGCAAGACCCACGCCTGCGTGAGATTGTGAACCGCCTCGTGACCGTGTTGCAACAAGGGGGCATTAATGAGTGAGTCAGCGACTGAAACGGGGAAAGTAATTTTCTGGTCACTGCGCCAGAAGTTTGTCGACAGTGATGATGACGTGCCAGAAGATGCGCAACAAGTCATGTATTACTCACTGGCGATTGGTCACCATGTTGGGATGATTGACTGCCTTAAAACCGAGTTAGAGTGCCCGTTAGATGGCTTCCAAGCATGGGTGAATGCGCTTCCTGAAGGGGAGGCGCGTCGCAAATTACAGGGCTTGATCACCTTCGGCGAGATTAATATCGATTCTACCCACACTAATATGCTGGCGTTAGCATTAGATAGTTTCGCTAAAGACAGTAACTCGCCCTATCAGGCATGGAGCGCCACACTGATTCGATTGCTCGGTGAAATTGAGCGCGAGCC